>JALZUL010000159.1 GCA_023301665.1 Ascidiaceihabitans sp. | reverse complement strand
TACCTTTTGGGTATGGTGCTTTATTCTCATTTTCGTTCTGAACATTTGTTAGTGCACCATCGCTACGTTGCAACCCCACGTGATCCGGTAACTGCTCGTATGGGCGAAAGTTTCTATCGATTTTACCCGCGCGTTCTACGTGCGTCTTTGATTTCAGCCTTCAACGCCGAAAAGGGAATGCTAGCGCGAAAAGACCGCCCCGCCTCTGATTATAGCAACCCATTCTGGAAATACGGTGCCATCCAAGTCGGATGCCTGCTACTCGCTCTCATTCTTGGCGGTTGGAGCGGCCTCGCGTTGTTTCTTTTACAAGCGGGTGTCGCAATTTGGCAGCTAGAGCTCGTCAATTACATCGAACACTATGGGTTAACTCGCAAACATCTGGGCGAAGGCAAATACGAACACGTAAAACCCCGTCATTCTTGGAATGCCGCCCACAAAGCCTCCAACTGGTTGCTAATTAACCTACAACGCCATTCGGATCATCACTACAAGCCCGACCGACGCTTCCCCATATTGCAAAACCACACCGAGGCCGACGCCCCACAGCTGCCATTTGGTTATCCCATCATGACAATGGCCGCGATGATACCACCACTATTTCGCCGCATCATGAACCCCCGTGTGCGCAAATGGCGTGAAACCTATTACCCTGAGATCACGGATTGGACAGCCTACAACAAGGCAAGCAACCCACTCCCTCGTTAGAAACAGGCGCATTTCAAAACAAAAAAACCCCGCCACAAGGGCGGGGTATAGGTGAGTGCCTATATTAAACAGTCTTGGGTAAAGGCTGCAGGCACCGGCGGTGTTCGTAAAACTTGGTGAATGTAGGGTTCGATCAGTCGTGCATCTCGGCGCGGACTTGCTGGCGCAGCAGATCAATAGGAACTTTTTTCCCATCTTTCTTAAAGCACCAGTATGTCCAGCCATTGCAGCTAGGAGCACCTTCAAGATGCGCGCCAACTTGATGGATCGATCCCTTAATATCGTCACCGATCAAGGTTCCGTCTGCACGGACCTTAGCTTTGTGACGTTTATTCATTGAATAAAGCTCTTCGCCTGGGCGCAACATGCCGCGCTCTACCAACTGGCCAAACGGTACACGAGGTTCTGCGCGCTTAGAGGCGCTCACTTGCAATGCTTCGCGGTCAAACTTACGCGCATTAGAGATGCGTTTCGTAGCAACTTTGCGATAAGCTTCTTCACGTTCGATACCGATAAAATCACGGCCAAGCATCTTAGCAACGGCACCGGTGGTACCCGTACCAAAGAATGGGTCTAGGATCACATCGCCAGGATTGGTTGAGCCAACCAAAATGCGGTGCAGTAAGCTCTCAGGCTTTTGTGTCGGGTGTGCCTTGTCACCATTGTCATCTTTCAGTCGTTCATGACCTGTACAGATTGGGAGAACCCAATCACTGCGCATCTGAATACCTTCGTTCAACGCTTTCAATGCGTCGTAGTTAAAGGTGTATTTGCTGTTCTCGTCTTTACCCGCCCAGATCATCGTCTCGTGAGCATTGGTGAAACGCTTGCCACGGAAATTCGGCATCGGGTTGGACTTGCGCCAAACCACATCGTTCAAAATCCAGAAACCTTCATTTTGAAGGGAGGCCCCGACGCGGAAAATATTGTGGTAGCTGCCAATAACCCAGATCGCACCGTTGGGCTTAAGCAAGCGACGTGCGGCTTTTAACCAAGCAGTCGTGAATTCATCATAAGCGCGGAAACTGCTGAATTGATCCCAGTGATCATCGACCGCATCAACGCGGGAGTTATCAGGGCGGTGCAAGTCACCTTTAAGCTGCAAGTTATAGGGCGGATCCGCAAAAATCAGATCCACAGACTCAGCTGGAAGACTGTTCATCACATCGATGCAATCGCCAGCGATAATTTCGTTCAATGGAAGCGGCGCAGCCGTCTTCGCAGGTGCCACCGCACTCTTAACTTTGGTCATAATTTTCTGCCTCTGTCCCGGCCCATTATTGAGCTCGTTGGTTGTCCTCAATGTGAGTCAAAGGCGATTCGTGGTCAATTTCTTTTTTGAATCAATTGGTTACTATTTTTTCTTGATACAACATATTGTGTACCGGCTTAAACGAACGTCTATGGTGTGGGGTAACCCCCAAATTTCGCAGTCCTTCGATGTGTCTTTTTGATCCATATCCCATGTTGGTTTCCCACCCATAGCCGGGGTGCTGTTGCGCTAAGTCCACTAGGACACGATCTCGACACATTTTAGCCACAATTGAAGCCGCCGAAATCGACAAAGATCGCGTGTCACCTTTGATCAAGCTCGTTGCGGGAAGCTGCAATCCTCGTGGAATCATATTACCATCAATCAAAACATGCTCCGGGGCTTCGACTAAACCCGAAATTGCACGCTCCATCGCAAGATGAGAGGCCCGCAAAATATTGATCTCATCGATTTCAGCGACGCTGGCGTGGGCAATCGATACATCTGCACACTGCAAAAGCTGTTCATACAACACGCCTCGCTTTTTTGCAGACAGCTTTTTTGAATCGTTAAGCCCTTCAGGAATATTATGTGGATCGAGAATGACAGCCGCTGCAGTAACTGGCCCGGCTAACGGACCACGGCCCACTTCATCAACGCCTGCAACACGACACCCCAAATCAGTCTCAAACTTAAAGTCCGGCACAAAGTCCCCTTTCACTTTGCAATATAAACTTTCGCCAAAGGCCAAATTCCAATCGGAATTTGAAAATAGAGTGGCGGCGAAGCTGCCCCCTTTTGGCAGACCCCATAAAAAAGAGGAAGGTGCCCGAACACCTTCCTCAAGTTAGCAATGCCAAGGGAGCATTGCATTGGCTTCGACCTCAAGTGCGAGCCAAATTTCGATCAACTAAATTAATTAATAACCATAACGGTGCGTGTGAGCACGACGCTGCATACGCATAGCTTTGTGGTAGCGGTGATTATGAACACGGTGATGCGGTTTTACTTTGTAGCGTGGGGCCGGCTGCACATGGCGTACATGTTTTTTGTCTTTTTTCTTGTCATGGATCACGGCACCAACGATCGCTATGCCCAAAACAGCGGCCAAAGCGCGCCCAACATCATCTGGGTCAGCTTGGGCCGGAGCGGTAGAAAAACCTGTAATTGCGATAGAAACGGCGGCGATTGTTGCCATAAATTTACGGTGCATCTGAATTTCCTTTCAGTGTGGAACATAGTGCCGCTTGGTGAGTTGCGGCGGTGATGCAACCAACTTGGGCCATGCCCCCTCAGACAGGCAATATCATCGCAGCGTTATCGAATATCGGCACCGTCGACAGTCATTGTTATTGAATATCAAACCATTCACGAGCATGCTCTCGCACATGAAACATGTACTCATCTCTCTTTGCACAGCGGTTAGCTTACTTGCCACTTCACCCGTGCTCGCTGACAATTGCTTTGCCGATTACAAAGCCAAACAAGACAACCCGTTACGCCTGCACTATGGTGTCGCCGAAGTTCGCGGAGCCTGCTCAAAACAGGCGGCACGATCCGAGATAGCATCACGTCTCGCATCCCAAGGCTGGACGCTGCTTTCTATACTCTCTACATTCCCAGCGGATGGTCTCGCAGAAAGGAAACAGAGTGCTGGATCCTACTACCTCCGCTTCTGAAGTCCGTATCACTGGTACACGACTGGTTGGATTTGGGTTAACCGCAATTGTCATCATTTTGATGCTTGCGGCCATTCTATTGTTTTACAACCTTCCTGATGCCAACGCATTCAACCATCGTGTTGAAACCATATTCATGTCCAATGATGGGTTAACAGCCCAATCCGAGATCAAACTTCTGGAAATCCTAGCTCAATCAGGCACGGCCTTCTCAGACGTCCTATCCAGTTACCGTGGCATTATCTTTGTTCTACTGATTTTTGCGACGGCCTTACTGATTACTTCGCTTGTATTTCTTGTCATGCTGGTCGTGCTCAATCGCCGAATGGCCAAAATCGAACGCGCCGGCATTGAAGTGAACTCGCTTCTTATTAGCCGTGAGGAAAACACAGTCTATCTAAACGACTTAGGCTTCAAGCTTACAGACGCTGCTATGGAAACCATGTCCATTCTTGCAGAAGCGCGCTTAGATGATGACGTCCTTTCTGGGTCCGAGATCGAAGGCATGATTTCTGGCCGACCAGCCGCAGATTGTGAAGAGGCGGCAGGTGCTACGCGTATTAAACGCCTACGCGACACGCTCGGCAATCAGATGGTCAGCGAACTTTTGGTTAAGAACATTGCGCGGCGCGGTTACATGCTGGCTGTTGGTAAGGACGTTATCAAAGTCAACTAAGCCTATGGTCAAAACAGATGGCCTAGGCTTAGGGTGGCTGACGCCCTTAGCTTCCTCAGGAGTCAGCCCATGCCCCCACCCACGAATACTTTCAAAAAAGCACTTGCGGACGGGAAAACTGTAATCGGGTGCTGGCTGAGCCTCGCCAATACATTCACGACCGAAGCAATGGGAGCCACTGGCTTTGACTGGCTCTTAATCGATTCAGAGCACGCCCCGAATGATATTCGCTCTTTACGCGAACAACTGATTGCTTTGGATTCAAGCGTGAGTTCGGCTGTCATACGCGTCCCGATCGGCGAGACCTGGATTATCAAACAGGTTCTCGACATAGGCGCACAGACCATCCTTGTTCCAATGGTTGAAAGCGTCGAAGAAGCGCGTGAGTTGGTCCGCGCTTGTCGCTATCCACCCAAAGGAATTCGCGGTGTCGGTTACGCCACCACACGCGCAGGCGGCTTTGGCACAATTCCAGATTACGGGAAAACCGCAGACGCTGAAATTTGCCTGCTTGTTCAGGTCGAGAACCGCGCAGGCCTCGCCGCATTAGATGACATTCTTGAAGTCGAAGGAATTGACGGTGTGTTCATTGGCCCAGCAGATCTGTCAGCTGATCTTGGGCACATGAGCGATATGATGCATCCTGAAATGCAAAAGATCATTATGGGGTCTATCGAAAAAATCGCAGCCAGTGGAAAAGCGGCCGGTATTTTGAGCCTGTCTGATGAAATGACCCAAAGTGCACTAGATGCAGGTGCGCGCTTTGTTGCCGTAGGGATCGATATGGTTGTTTTGACCTCCAATGCACGTGCTCTATCCAGCAAATGGAAATCGAAACTCTAATCCTTTTCTATCTACCAAACCTGAGTAACCTAACTGAAAGACCTCGAACATGTATCTTGGATTGCTCACACTGGCTTTGGCCTATGTCTTAAGCCAGTTCTTTCGCGCGTTTCTGGCTGTGATCAGCCTTCCCTTAGAGAACGAGCTAGGTATTGGCCCCGAAGCGCTTGCAACCGCGAGCGGCCTTTGGTTCATCAGCTTCGCAGCCATGCAGATTCCGGTTGGTTGGGCGCTCGATACGATTGGGCCGAAACGCACCGCTTCTATTTTACTGCTCATAGGCGGAGCCGGTGGCTCATTGATCTTTGCTACCGCAGATTCAGCGCTGCACATCAATATCGCTATGATGTTAATCGGTGTCGGCTGCGCGCCCGTCTTAATGGCGTCCTACTACATCTTTTCCCGTGAATTTCCGCCGATCCAATTCGCGACTTTAGCCGCGTCCATGATTGGAGTCGGGAGCTTTGGTAACTTACTCGCCTCTTATCCAATGGCCTTGGCTGAAACCACGATCGGGTGGCGCGCGACCATGCTGCTTCTAGCCGCTGTCGGTGCGGCCGTCGCGATCGGAGTTCAATTTTCAGTCAAAGACCCTGAGCGCATTCAATCCCAAACCAAGGGCTCGCTTTTAGACGTTCTTCGTATTCCAGCTGTTTGGTTCATCGCGCCTGTGGCCTTCGTCGGATATGTCCCTGCCGCCGCAATTCGTGGCGCGTGGATGGGCCCCTATCTGAGCGACGTACATGGCTTAACAAGCGACCAAATTGGAACCTCAGCTTTCGTCATGGGGATCGCCATGATCGCTGGAGTCTTTTTATACGGCCCGCTAGATCGTTGGTTTGGAACCCGAAAATGGGTTGTTTTTAGCGGCAATATTCTAACATTGTTTTGCATTCTTGCTCTATTTGCCTTTGGCGCAAGTTCTCATATTCTCGCAGTCGCCTTGATGTGTGGGATCGGGTTTTTTGGTGCCACCTTTCCAGTTGTCATCGCACACGGAAAGGCATTCTTTCCCGCACATCTAACGGGACGGGGTGTCACACTTTTAAATATGTTCAGCATTGGCGGTGTCGGTCTTGCACAATTGGTCGCCCGACCTTTGCACGAAGCATATCAAGGCGCTGATCCTCTAGCCCCTTACACCGCAGTCTACCTGCTATTCGCTGCTCTAATGGCGGCCGGATTGGCCTGTTATCTTTTCGCTCCCGACAACACAAACTAGGCCAAACCTGCATCACATTTCAGCCAATCGTGCGCGGCCCCTTTCCCCCATCAAGATTCGGGTGTAAGGGGCGCAGACCATCATCATATAAATTGGAGATCTAAAGATGGGTTACCGCGTAGTTGTAGTGGGTGCCACAGGAAATGTGGGCCGCGAAATGCTAAACATTCTGGACGAACGTCAGTTCCCAGTGGACGAGCTTGCCGTTTTGGCATCCCGCCGCTCTTTGGGCACAGAAGTCACGTTTGGCGAAAAAACACTTACGACGAAGGACCTTGATACATTTGATTTCACGGGCTGGGATATGGCCTTGTTTGCTGTTGGCTCCGAAGCCACCAAACAATACGCTCCAATCGCAGCGGCCGCCGGTTGTATTGTCATCGATAACTCGTCTTTGTACCGCTACGATCCGGATGTTCCGTTGATCGTTCCCGAAGTTAATCCAGAAGCGATTCTTGGTTACGCAAAGAAGAACATCATCGCCAACCCCAACTGCTCAACCGCGCAAATGGTTGTCGCACTGAAACCTTTGCATGACCGCGCAAAGATTAAGCGTGTTGTTGTGTCCACCTACCAGTCCGTTTCTGGTTCGGGAAAAGCAGGTATTGATGAGCTGTGGGATCAAACGAAATCGATCTACAACCCAGTTGATGACAAACCCGCCAGACAGTTCACAAAGCAGATCGCATTTAACGTGATCCCGCACATCGATGTGTTCATGGAAGACGGCACCACTAAAGAAGAGTGGAAAATGGTCGTGGAAACGAAAAAGATCATCGACACTTCGATTAAAGTCACCGCGACTTGCGTGCGTGTACCAGTCTTTGTCGGTCACTCAGAAGCCATCAACATCGAATTCGAAGAGTTTCTCGACGAAGACGAAGCACGCGATATCTTGCGTGAAGCGCCAGGCATCATGGTGATCGATAAGCGCGAAGACGGTGGTTACGTCACACCGGTTGAATGCGTTGGCGATTATGCCACGTTCATCAGCCGTATCCGTCAAGACAGCACCATCGATAATGGTCTGAACCTGTGGTGCGTTTCAGACAACCTGCGCAAAGGCGCTGCTTTGAATGCAGTCCAAATCGCAGAAACGCTTGGAACACGGGTCCTGAAAAAGGGCTGAATTCCGCCTAACCGTGAAACAAATAGAGGGGTACCAGACGGTGCCCCTTTTTCTTTTGCGCCTTTGCGTGCAGGCTATGGCTAACATTGATGATCAAAGGTTCCTTTATCATGCGTCTCGCGGCCCTCTTGCTTTCTGTCACCCCATCCTTCGCTTTTGCGGACACAATCATTGCAAGGATCACGCCAACAGACGTGACCGTCTTTACCCAAGGCGCAAAAGTCACCCGCAAAGGTAAAATCGAACTTCCTGCGGGTCTCCATGACATTGTAATCCCAGACCTACGTCCAAATGCTGGTGGCACTCAAACACCAGAAGTTGCCATAAAAGGCGCGACCCTTATTTCCGAGACGTGGGAGAACAACAATCAAACGCCACTCCCTGAACCGAATACCAGCGCATACTTATCTGCTAAAGCTGACTTAACAGCTGCCGAAAACGCAGTGACTGCACTGAACGACCAGATAACAACCACTCTGTTGGAAAAGTCCGCCGCCGCCACGAAAATCGAATTCCTCAAGTCTCTGGCATCGAGCGAACGCCTTCCTGAAGGTATCGACAGCTTGCGCGATCTATCACGTATGATTTCCCAAGAAACGCTATCCGCCCAGACCACTATCCAGCAAGCAGAGATCACAGCCCGCAAATTGGATGAAGATCGCCCAGATTTGATTAAGGCAGTCGTCGCCGCCCAGCGCATGGTTGATGCGTTGTTACCCCCTAGTAACGCTTTCGCACGGTTGGTGCTCACTGTCTCGGTCCCAGAAGCCGTCACCAGCGACCTAGAGCTATCATATGTGATCAATGAAGCCGCTTGGCAGCCCGTTTACGACTTACGCCTCTCAACAGGCGATACACCGACGCTTGCCGTTGAGCGTGGCGCGCTGATCTCCCAGCAATCGGGAGAACGTTGGGACAACGTCAATCTAACGCTCTCGACAATCGCCCCGCGCGAGCACCCCGAACCTTGGGAAATTAGCGTGCGTAAATTACAAATTTCCGAACCTGTCGTACTCGAAAGATCCGCCTTACGCGCGACCTCACAGGCTGATTTCAAATCTACCTCCGAACCAGTTTTGGCTGCCCCCATTATCCTCGAAGAAGCACAAAGCGCTTTTGCAGATTTGTCTGGCACAGATGTTCAATACAATTTCGATTTTCCAGTTTCAGTCGATAGCACTCAAGCCTTCAACCGCATCGCTCTAGAAACATTAAACTTCGAAGCAGAGATTGAGGCACGTGCTATTCCTTTAAACAACCAGACAGCATTCCGGATGGTATCATTTACCAACGACAGCGGTGAACGCATGCTGCCAGCTCAGGCCAATCTTTATGTCGATGATCGTTTGATTGCAGAAACCCAATTCGATCAAATCGTACCAGGCGCTGAAACTGAAATAGGATTTGGCCCAATCCATGGCCTCCGCCTAAGTCGTACCATTCTGGATCGGAATGAAGGGGACCGTGGGATCATTTCGCGTTCCAACCAGAACACACAAACTGTGCGCATCGATGTTGAAAATCTCACAGATCGAGCGTGGCCTGTTACACTGATTGATCGTGTTCCATTCACAGAACAAGAAGATTTAAACATCGATTGGTCAACAACCCCACGCCCTGACGCCACCAATTACAAAGACCAACGCGGGATCCTTCGGTGGGACCTTGATGTTGCTGCCGGATCGACCCAATCTGTTACCCTCGATACGACCATAACTTGGCCAGAGGGTATGGAATTGCGTTAAAGCGGCAACCATGTTGATAAGCTGAATTCGTCTCGAATTTGAGCGATAAGAATAATCCATAGTAACCATTTGGGAAGGTACCCCTGTCATTGAGAAATCTGCCGTGGGGGCATGTTTTAGGGGTGAGCTGAATGAAACACGTAACACAAATCAAACCAACGGAATCCGTTTCCGTTGATCAAGAGCGATTGGCTGAGCTTTACACCGAACTCGGCGAAATTAGCGCTGAAGATGTCGTATGCCGCGCAATGGAAGAATTGGCATTGCGATTAACATATTGTGATCGCTTGCATCGAACTTCCGCTTGGCCTGATCTACGTAAAAGCGCCAAATCATTGATCGCTATTGCGGATCAAATCGGCATGTCTGCGGTATCCAGTGCTGCAGAACACGTTATCGATTGTATCGATCAAAACGATGCGGTTGCTTTGGCAGCAACCCTTGGTCGTATGATCCGTATAGGTGAAGAATCTTTAACCGTTATTTGGGATTTGGAAGACATCAAAATCTGAAGGCGCTTGCAGCCCCTGTACCAAGCGTTAGGCTGAGGCAAATTTCGACTTTTGAAAGGCAGCCAATGTCCCTGCAATTTGCAAGCGCAACGTCAGATTCCATTCCGGTAACAGTTATTTCCGAGCATGAGCTTGCTGATTGGCTTAATCAACAAACCGCACATACCCAAAAGTGGGTCGATGCGAACGGCTTTAGCGGTGCACTTGGGCAAGCACTGATTGTCCCAGCATTAGATGGCACACCTTCAATGGCGCTTGCGGGTTATGGATCAACGGCATCTCGCAATAGGGGCCGCTTCCACCTCGCCAGCGCTGCAGCTAAACTGCCAAAAGGCATCTATCATATCGAGGCGGGCGTGCCTGCTGATAAATTATTTCAAGAAGCGCTTGGCTGGTTGCTCCAAGCTTACCGATTTGAACGATACAAATCGAAATCTGCAATGGCCGCTCAACTGGTTGCACCTAAAGGCGTAGACGCCGCAGAGATTTCCGCGCTGGCTCAAAGCGAAGCTTTGACCCGCGACCTGATCAACACGCCTGCATCCGACATGGGACCACCTCAGCTCGAAGATGCAGCGCGTTCATTGGCAACTGAGTTTGGCGCTTCAATCGAAGTAACCGTTGGCGAAGAACTATTGGAAAAGAATTTTCCAATGATTCACACCGTTGGTCGTGCCGCAGATCGCGCACCGCGGTTGATCGATATCCGCTGGGGCAAAACTGGACCAACCCTAACGTTGGTTGGTAAAGGTGTTTGCTTTGACACAGGCGGCTTAAACATCAAACCCGGCGCTTCGATGGGCCTGATGAAAAAAGACATGGGTGGTTCTGCAGCTGTCTTAGGGCTGGCCCGTATGATCATGGCGACCAACCAAGATATCCAGCTTCGTGTGCTCATTCCCGCTGTAGAAAATTCGATCTCATCAAATGCGTTCAGACCTCAGGACATTTTGGATTCTCGTAAAGGGCTAACCGTAGAGATTAATAACACAGATGCGGAAGGGCGCTTGGTTCTGGCTGACGCTTTGGCCTTAGCGGACGAAGAAAAGCCAGATTTAATCATCTCTATGGCGACGCTAACAGGCGCTGCACGTGTTGCTGTTGGCCCTGATTTAGCGCCGTATTTCACCGATGATGCACCCTTGGCAATAGCACTTGAAAACGCAGCCGCGACACAAGCGGATCCTGTTTGGCGCTTACCTTTTCACGACCCGTATGAAGCGATGATCGAACCTGGTATTGCCGATCTAGACAATGCGCCAAAAGGTGGGTTTGCAGGTTGCATTACTGCCGCCCTGTTCCTGCGTCGCTTTGTGACAGACAGCCCTCGCTACATGCACTTTGACATTTATGGTTGGCAACCAAGTGCAGCACCAGCAAGACCAAAGGGCGGCGTAGGCCAAGCAACCCGCGCGTTGTTTGAAGCCCTCAAAACAGCACTATGAAAAAGCCTGACCCTCGCACGACACCTGATCCTAGCTTGATGACACAACGTACCAATATGCGTGTCGGAGTCCCTGTTGCAGATCTGAACCGTCATGCGGGGTACAAGCGTGACAGACAAGTGTTGATGGGTGAAGGTGTCACTGTCCTGAACCAATCCAAGAACCAAAGCTACGTCATCACCCATAAAGATAGCTACGTCGGATACATAAACAGCAATGCGCTTATCCCAGATCATCAAGTGACCCATAGGATCAAGGTGCGTGCCAGCCATACCTACACCGATCCAGACATGAAGTCTCCTAACCTGTTGGAGCTTAGTCATGGCTGCTTGTTAGAGGCTCGTTCCCTTTCACCCAAGTTCGCCGAAACCAACCATGGCTTTGTGCCAATACAGCATATCTGCCCTATAGAGATGCGCGCTTCAGATTTTGTGGAGGTGGCAAAGCTCTTCCTAGGCACACCCTATCTTTGGGGTGGAAACTCTCAAACTGGGATCGATTGTTCCGGTCTGGTTCAAGCGTCTTTAACAGCCTGCAATATCCCCTGCCCGGGCGACAGCGATCAACAGGAAGCAGAATTAGGGCATCTACTTGCACCAAATTCACCCGTTGAAAAAGGCGACCTATTCTTTTGGAAAGGGCACATAGCTATCGCAGCTGATGAGCAAACACTCATCCATGCCAACGCCTTTCACATGGCATGTGTATTTGAACCAATTGAGAAAGCGATTGCGCGCATTTCAGAACAAGGTGATGGCGACGTCACTGCGCACAAGCGGCTCTGATCTAATCAACCGATCTAATCAGCTTACGCTCCAAGACGCGTAGGACGGTTTTAAGATCATGACCACGACGAAGCACCTGCCCGTCCATGCCAAAAACCGCATACATACCCTGTTTGTCGCGCAACTTTGGGCGTTTTTCGATCCGATACATCGGGTTTTCCGATGTCCGCCTGAACACCGAAAAGACCGCGACCTCCTTAAGGTTGGAAATCCCATAATCGCGCCATTCACCAGCCGCAACCATGCGACCATAAAGTGATAGAATCGGTGCAAGTTCCGTCCGATGAAACGCGACTTGCGGGTTCGGCATTTCACGCATGTTCGAGGGCGGCTTTGTTTGAATGATCATAAGTTACATTTGCGTTCTTTCGCCAACAAATCAAGACACCCAGTGGGACACTGTCTTCAAGACTTGAGCGTTGACCATTGCCTATTGTCATCGATGCTCAGCCCTGGAATTTCAAAACCAACAGGTTCATCAAAGAGCCTTTATCTAAATTCTAAGTACCATAACGCGCTAGAAATGTTCTAACGGCACCATCAACCACACGTTCTAGTTCTTCCTCTGTAACCGTCTTACTCACTCCAAAAATAAGTCGTGGCCAAAGATCCGCCTTACAGAGTTCACCAAATTGATCCGCGGCCAAAATCAAGTCGTCAATCCGCAACTCATCCCGCTCAATTGCTTGCTCAAAATAGTGTGCCATCTCTGCGCGCATCACCGCGGGGCCAGACTCATAAAACGCTCGACCGATATCAGGAAAACGATCCGATTCAGCGACACAGATTCGAAATATCTGTTGACCAAATGTCGAAGTGATAAATCTCAAAAAATGAAATCCAACAGCCCTTAACACCATTTGCGGTGGTGCACTCATGTCTATCTTATTGATCGCATCCTCTGCTTGGCGGACACATTCAACGCTTGCGACTTCGATGAAGAGCATACGTTTATCGGGGAAATAGCTATAAAGTGTGGCTTTACTCACCCCTGCAACTCGAGCGATGTCATCGACATTGGCACCCTCAAAGCCATCCGCCAAAAAGACAGATCTTGCCCCTTCCAGCACTTGCGCAAATTTCCGACCCTTGCGAACCGGTTGGGCTATCTTAACCATGTATGCTCCACATTTCAGACCTCGAACATAAAGATGCTGACCCGTTTTCATAGGTAAAAAGGTACTTTGTTGCGCACATTGTATTCAGAAGTGTCTGTTTGGATCACACTCCAGTGCACTATTTGGCTCGCAATTTCATTCGAATGTCATTTAGCATTCTCCCACCCCACTCCTAAAGTGGCGGCACCGAAGCTTGCGCGGATGCAAACGAACAGGGTAGCCTTACGTCATGCTCGCCATTTTTCTAAAAACACTACCTTTCTTTGCCATCATCGCCCTAGGGTACGGGGCGGGAAGAACCCGGTTTTTCAACGAAGATGCCACAGCCTACTTAACCAAATTCGTTTTCTACTTTGCTTTATCCGCAATGATTTTCCGCTTTTCGGCCAATTTAGAACTGGCTCAAGTCTGGGATATCAGATTGATCGCGGCTTACCTTTGGGGCACCGCCTTTGTTTATGGCATTGCGACACTTATTGGTTTTTTGCGCCGCTTAGACGTTGCGACAACAGCAATCGAAGCCCAATGTGCCGTCATCGGCAATATCGGCTTCCTTGGGCTTCCCATGCTCTCTTTGTTGTTGGGCGAGGCAGCAATCGGCCCAATCATGATGATGTTGGCAGTCGATTTAATACTGTTTTCATCCCTCATAGTTATTCTTGTTACCGGATCCCGTGACGGCCGGATGTCGATCAAAATCTTCAGAACCATCGGTATTGGCCTTGTCAAAAATCCGATGATTGTTGCCATGTCGCTGGGTTTAATATGGTCAGGGTTTAGCCTTCCAATTCCAGTTCCATTGAATGATTTCCTCGCCATCCTTGGCGGCGCTGCGACGCCGGGCGCATTGTTTGCTATTGGCGCATCCCTTGCCTCGAAATCTACTGAACGCATCGAAGTTGCTGGATGGCTGACCTTTTGCAAACTGATCCTTCATCCAGCTTTTGTCGGTTTTGCCGCCATCTACCTTTTCTCAGTCGACAGCTACAGCGCTGCAGTCATAATCGCTGCCTCCGCGTTACCTGTCGCCGGAAACGTCTACATGCTTGCCCAGCACTATGGCATCGCCCCACAACGCGTTTCCGCAGCAATCCTTGTCTCAACCCTACTCAGCATTGCGACCGTTAGCCTCGTAATCGCGTACGTAAGCAATTTTTGAACTGAATTTTGCTGTAAAACTCCGTCTGCACCGCTCCCTAGACTTTACCAAAGCTTCGCCAGTCGCTAGCGATGTACACAACCGCTCCAAGGAGAAGTCCATGAAAACAGTTTCTGAAAATGCCTGCTTTGGTGGCACTCAAGGGGTTTATACGCACCCTTCAAAATCGTGCGCCTGTGACATGACATTTGGATTGTTCTTACCCGAGGAAGCTAAAGATGGGCCCGTGCCTGTGCTTTGGTATCTCTCTGGCCTGACCTGCACACATGAGAACGCCATGGTCAAAGCTGGTGCTCAATCGTGGGCCGCAGAACATGGAATAGCGCTGATTTTCCCCGACACATCCCCAAGAGGTGAAGGGGTTGCCGACGACGAGAGCTATGATCTTGGTCAGGGCGCGGGGTTTTATGTTGATGCGACACAAGAGCCATGGAAACCTCATTTTCAAATGTGGAGTTATATAACCGACGAGCTTCCAGCGCTCATCGGCGAGACCTTTAATGTCGACATGGATCGTCAAGCGATCACAGGTCACTCAATGGGCGGGCATGGTGCCCTTACAATGGCAATGGGTCTACCGGGCCGCTTCCGTTCGGTTTCCGCTTTTGCGCCCATCAGCAATCCAACCTCAGCGGAATGGGGTCGTAAACAACTAAGCGCTTATCTGGGTGACGACGAAGCGACATGGGCCACCCATGATGCAACACTGATGATGGAAAAAGCAGGCTTTGACGGCCCGATCCTAATCGACACGGGCAATGCGGATCAGTTCATTGACCTGCTAAAACCCGAAGCGCTGTCCAACGCTATTGCAGCCAAACGTCAACACGCGACGGTACGCTTACAACCTGGCTACGATCACAGCTATTTCTTTGTTTCAACGTTCATGGAAGAGCACATCGCATTCCATGCTGACGCCTTATATGCGGAATAAATTATGAGCCATTATGACTTAATCATCATCGGATCAGGCCCTTCTGGTCGTTCAGCTGCAATCCAAGCAGGGAAGCTAAAGCGCCGCGTTCTTGTCATTGATCGCAAAGACCGCGTTGGTGGCGTATCGGTGCATACAGGCACAATCCCTTCCAAAACCTTGCGCGAGACCGTCTTGAATTTAACCGGTTGGAGAGAGCGCAGCTTTTATGGCCGATCTTACCGCGTCAAACAAGAAATCGAGGCCGACGATCTGAAAGGGCGGTTGCACATGACCCTTGATCACGAGGTCGACGTGCTGGAACATCAATTCAACCGCAACCACGTTGATACGCTACATGGCAGAGCCCACTTCGTTGACGCAAACACTGTTGAGGTAGAAACCGAAGCCGGCGAAACAACCCAGCTCACGGCGGATAAATTTCTTATCTCCACAGGGACCAAAACCTATCGTCCAGACTACATCCCCTTCAATGGCAAAACCATTGTCGACAGCGACGAGTTCCTTGAGATGGTTCAAATTCCACGTAGCCTGATTGTGGTCGGGGCCGGCGTTATTGGCGTCGAATATGCAACCATGTTTGCGGCTCTCGACATCAGCGTTACCTTGATCGAGCCACGCGATAGCTTCCTCGACTTCATCGATAATGGCATCATTCAAGACTTCACCCACCAAATCAAAGAAAACGGACTCGATCTACGTTTAGGGTCTGCGATCGAAAAGGTCGAAGATGCCGGTGAGCATGTCGAAGTAACTCTAGAAAATGGGCGTCATGTACGTGCCGAAATGTTGTTGTTTGCTGCCGGTCGTATGGGGGCCACGGAGAAACTGAACATTAAGTCAACGGGCCTTGAATCCGACCATCGCGGGCGGATCGAAGTAGATCGCAAAACCTATCAAACCGCTGTGCCCCACATCTATGCCGCAGGTGATGTTATCGGGCACCCTTCGCTCGCATCAACCTCGCTTCAACAGGGTCGTGTTGCGGCTTGCCACGCACTTGATACGCCAACATTGGGCGAAAGCGCTTGGTTCCCATACGGGATCTATTCCGTTCCAGAGATTTCGACTTGCGGCATGTCCGAAGAAGAAATGCAGGAACGTGAAATTCCCTATGAAATCGGCGAAGCTCGCTTTCGCGAGACATCACGTGGTCACATTATGGGCCTCGAACACGGTATGCTAAAGATGCTGGTTTCCCTAAAAACTCGTCGCGTTTTGGGTGTTCAGATTGTTGGCGAAGGCGCAACGGAACTGATCCACATCGCTCAAGCTGTTTTGAATCTAAAAGGAACCGTCGATTACTTCGTGCAAAACACGTTTAACTACCCGACGTTGGCTGAGGCCTATAAAATTGCCGGTCTTGATGCCTTTAACCGGATGCCCATTCCGGAAGAATTCAAAACCTCCAAGAAGAAATCGAAGAAATGAAACTTTATATTGATGCCGACGCCTGCCCCGTAAAGGCTGAAGCCGAACGTGTCGCCACGCGCCATGCTTGCAAAATGTTCGTTGTTTCGAATGGCGGCCTACGTCCATCAGCAAACCCGTTGGTTGAGACAATCATTGTTGCAGATGGCCCGGACATTGCGGACATGTGGATTGCGGATCGATGTGGCGCTGGGGACGTTGTTGTCACTGGCGATATCCCATTGGCCGCGAAATGCGTTGAAGCAGGTGCACGGGTTCTAAAACACAACGGCGAGGCTCTTACAGCAGCCAACATCGGCAATGTTTTAGCCACCCGTGATTTGATGACCGACTTACGTGCGGCAGACCCATTTAGACAAGGTGGCGGCAAAGCATTTAGCAAAGCCGATCGCTCACGATTTTTAGAAGCACTTGAACGCGAAATTCGGGCCGCTGCAAAAGCGCAATAGCAGGGATACACTTATGACCATCAAAGCCGTAGTTTTCGATATTGGAAATGTCTTCTTAGGATGGCAGCCCGAAGAATTCTTTGACAGCGTCATTGGCGCTGATCGCCGTCGCGCATTCTTTGCAGCCGTCGACCTTCACGGCATGAATGACACGATCGATGCAGGTGCCCCTTTTCATGAAACCTTGATGCAAACTAAAACTGACAACCCCGATTGGGCAGAGGAAATACAAATCTGGCACGATCGTTGGATCGATATGGCCGCACCTTTGATCCCCCATTCAGAGCGGTTGATGTATGCTTTGCAAGCCAAGGGTATTCCCGTTTTCTCGCTTACGAACTTTGGCATTCAAACCTATGACATGGCCGCCAAAGTCTACCCATTCATGCGCAAATTTGACCGCGATTTCATCTCTGGCCACATGGGTGTCATCAAGCCTGATGTACGTATCTACGAAATGTTGGAAGACGCATCTAAGCTATCTGGTGACGCATTGATTTTTGCCGATGACCGCCAAGACAACATCGATGCCGCAAACGCCCGTGGTTGGAAAACGCACTTGTTCGAACACCCGCAAGGCTGGGCCGACCGTCTCGTTGCTGAAGGGTTGCTATCTCAGGGTGAAGCACAATGACCTCAATCCCGTTCATCACATTTTCGCAGGGTGAAGCCTTGCTCGATTGGATCGGCTTAACCGATGCATTCGCCGCAAGTCATTCACTGCCCAAAGCTCAAATTGGTGATACTTTTCTCTACCGTGGAGCAGATACATTACTTAGCCGGTCCGCGTGGATTGATGGGCTAGGCATCGCAGTCAAAACCGCCAGCATCTTTCCCGAAAACCCCGCTTCGGGAAAACCGATGGTGAACGGCGGGGTGAACCTTTATTCTGACTCCGACGGCACGCTTGAAGCCATCGTTGATTTCCACCTAGTGACCAAATGGAAGACCGCAGGTGACAGCCTAACAGCCGCCCGCCGCCTTGCGCGACCAGACAGCAAGAACATCCTCATTGTCGGCGCTGGGACTGTTGGCCGGTCTTTGCATGATGCCTACAGCACACTTTTTCCCGATGCCGAATTCACCGTGTGGAACCGATCCGCAAAGAATGCAGAAGAAATGGCAACAGAGCGCCCGTCTATAAACTTAACGGATGATCTGGAAGGCGCAATTCGAAAAGCTGACATCGTGACATCAGCGACCATGACAACGGAACCACTTATCAAAGGCGAATGGTTGCAAGCAGGCCAACACATCGACCTCATAGGCGCTTACCGGCCCGACATGCGCGAAGTGGACGATATGGCACTTAACCGTGCAAGAGTATTCGTGGACAGTTTAGACACAACAGTTGAACATATTGGTGAATTGAAGATCCCGATCGAGGCAGGGCATTTCTCCAAAGATGACATTGTCGCCGATTACTATGACATCGACAGTTTCAAGCGCCAATCTGACGACGAGATCACCTTGTTCAAAAACGGTGGTGGCGCACATCTAGATCTGATGACAAGCCGCTACATTCTAGATCGCTGGCGCGCAACGACAACCTAAGCCGCAGCGCGCTGTTCTAGGGGTTCCTCGCGCACGGGCAGATGCACAATCGCACTGAACGCGCCGATCCCGACACCGATCCACCAAACCGCCGTATAATCGCCATAGGCATCATACAGACGGCCACCCAACCATACACCAAGGAAACTGCCCAATTGGTGGCTGAAAAATACGATCCCATAGAGCGTGCCCATGTAACGCAGACCATAAATATGAGCCACCAAACCCGATGTCAGCGGCACGGTCGCCAGCCACAGCGACCCCATCGCAACAGAAAAAATGATCACGGAGAGCGGCGTGATCGGCATCAAAATGAACAAGCCAGCCACGATAGTGCGCCCTACATAAATTCCCGCCAGAAGGTACTTTTTGGAATAGCGTTTTCCTGCCCAACCTGCAGCCAAAGTACCAAAGATATTCGCGGCACCAATCAAAGAAATAGCGACCGCCCCCAAGGCTGAAGTGCTGGTAATCCCCAAACCATGAAGCACCCCTCCAGGTAAGATAGGTCCACACATCTCGGTCACGAAAGCGGGGAAATGAGCCGTGATAAAGGCCAACTGATAGCCACACGAAAAGAAACCCAAAAAGATCAATGTATAGGATGGGTCTTTGAAGGCCTTGACCAGAATTTGGCCCAAGCTTTCTTCTAGTTCCGCCTTAGATGCGACGACCGGCGCGCGCATAAACGGCAGCGTTACGATCAATGCCAAAACTGCACCTGCAAAAACCAAAAACACCGATTGCCACGTCATCAGGGTTAGTAGAAATTCAGCTACAGGGGCCCCAAAAATCTGACCAACGCTGCCAGCTGCTGTCGCGACGGCCAAAGCCATTGATCTGTTCTCGTCCGTAGATGCACGCCCAACAATCGCAAGGATCACGCCAAAGCCTGTGCCCGCCACGCCGAAACCAACCAACCATGCATAATTTTGATGCTCTGCAGGGGTTACACCATTCGCCGATAGAACCAGCCCCAAGGCATAAACAATCGCTCCAATGATAATTGCTTTACGGTCGCCGATCTTCTCGGCCAACGCACCAAAAATCGGTTGGCCAACCCCCCAAGCTAGATTTTGAATCGCTATCGCGAGGGAAAACTCACTACGCAACCAATTGAATTCCTCGGCGATTGGAATTTGGAAAACACCAAAAGAGGCGCGCACAGCAAAGCTGACCATGATGATCACACAGCCCACAACAAGGACGGGGCTAAAAAGGGGCTGTTGCTTTTCCATATTCTTCTTTCATGATTTCGACACCAGAGTACGCCCAGATCACAGCAGGTCAAATCAGCATTTATTATGGAATCATCACCAACAGTGATCTTTCCATGCGGACATCAGCGAGGTATGCCAAAACCATGACAGATTTGACTCGAATTTATAATGAAATGCTTGCAGATGGGACGCTTACGCCTGACCCAGCCCAGCAAGCCGTTTTGCCGGAATTTGATCGTATCGCTAGCGAATTATCTAAGCCTGTCAAAACTGGATGGTTTCGCAAACCACCTGAAGCACCAAAAGGCCTGTATCTTTGGGGGGGTGTTGGGCGTGGAAAATCCATGCTCATGGATCTATTTGCTCAAAACCTTGGCGATATTCCTGTTCGGCGCGTACACTTCCACGCCTTTATGCAGGAAATTCAAGCATCAATGCATGCGGCCCGCGCAACTGGTGTGAAAGACCCAATCGCGCCCGTCGCCGCAGAAGTTGTATCTCAGGTCAAGGTCCTAGCCTTTGACGAAATGCAAATCACCGACATTACAGACGCAATGATTGTAGGGCGCTTGTTTGAAGCCCTGTTTGATGCAGGTGTCGTTGTCATCACCACTTCTAATCGCCTTCCAGATGATCTGTATAAAAACGGGCTTAACCGCCAAGCATTTCTACCTTTCATCGATCTGATCAAAGACAAGATGAACCTTTGGGAACTCGTCAGCCCAACCGATTACCGCCAAGATCGCCTTTCGGGATCGCAGGTTTATTTCACCCCAGTAAATGCCGATACACGCGCCAATATGGACAAGGTCTGGGATGACCTTACCGGCGGCCCATCAGAGCCGCTCACGCTGCGCGTAAAGGGCCGTGACCTTGTCTTGCCAAAGTTTCGAAATGGCATCGCACGCGTTGGCTTTTTCGATCT
>JALZUL010000158.1 GCA_023301665.1 Ascidiaceihabitans sp. | reverse complement strand
TTGCGATCTTCTGCCATTTCAATGGCTTCGCGTTTGGCACCGATCATTTCAACGTTGTATTTGTCTAAGACACCCATTTCCTCAAGCGCAAGCGAGGTGTTCAAACCGGTTTGTCCGCCCATCGTTGGAAGCAACGCATCGGGGCGTTCTTTTTCGATGATTTTGGCGACGACCTCTGGGGTGATCGGTTCGATATAGGTGGCATCCGCAAGCTCAGGATCGGTCATGATCGTGGCTGGGTTCGAGTTCACAAGGATGATGCGATACCCTTCTTCGCGCAGCGCTTTACAAGCTTGTGCACCAGAGTAGTCGAATTCGCAGGCCTGTCCGATGACAATAGGCCCTGCACCAATGATCATGATCGACTTGATGTCGGTTCTCTTTGGCATGGCGGCAGCCCCTTATATATATGGTTTATTACGACTTACCCGATGCGTCGCAAATTGTCGTGGGTTATAGGGATGGCGCGGCTAGGTGCAAGGGGGCATAGGCCTTTTGCGCCATATAAAACGACGGTTTTTTTGAAACAGTGTTGGGGATGGCTGTTGGCGCAGGTTTCGTAGGATTTCTGGGCAAAGAAAGTTGTGCAAATTGGCCTATCTGGCCGGATGCGATATCATTGAGGGGTGGTTTGACCCGCCCCTCAATGATTTTGACGTTTGATTACTTGTAAAGGTAATTGCGTGTCAGCGGCACTGAGTCGACTTTATGGGCCAACTGAAAGTGGTAGACGCCCTGCATCTGATGCTCAAAGGCGGCGATGCATACCGTGAAATAGTAGCGGAACATGCGCACGAATTCTTCATCATACATGCCTTGGATCGTATCAAGGTTCGCATCAAAACGGTCGCGCCATTCGCGGATGGTCATGGCATAGTGTAAACGCCAAACTTCCATATCCATCTGCCAAAGGCCGGATTTTTCGATGGGTTTGGCAAGATCGGAAAGCGATGGCACGTATCCACCAGGAAAGATGTACTTGGTGATCCAGCGGCTCTGCGGCGCTGGTGGTCCCGTGCGGCCAATGGTGTGGATCAAGGCCGCACCGTCGGGGGCCAGAACCTCAGCCACTTTGCCAAAGTAGGTGGTGAAGTTGGGCAAGCCTACGTGTTCGAGCATGCCAACACTGACAACACCGTCAAACTGACCTTTGGTGTGGCGATAATCTTGGAGCCTGAATTCGATCTTGTCTGCCAATCCCGCTTCGGTCGCGCGGCGTTGCGCGGTGGCCAGTTGATTTTCAGATAGGGTGATCCCCGTCACATCAACGCCGAAATCACGCGCCAATGTCATGGCCATGCCGCCCCAACCACAGCCGATGTCCAGAACCTTCATACCAGGTTCGATGCGAAGCTTGCGGCCGATGTGCTCTTTCTTGGCGATCTGGGCGTCTTCCAATGTCATCTTTGGGTCAGTGTAGTAGGCGCAGGAATACTGCATATCCTCGTCCAAGAATAAGCCATATAAATCATCAGAGATGTCGTAGTGGTGGGCCACATTTGCACGTGATTTGCTTGGTGCGTTGATCTGCAAAAAGCGGCGCATATGAAATTGTGCGCGGTTGCTCATGCGCAGCCACGAGGGCATTGAGCCGGCTTCACGGTTGCTGACCAGAATGGCCATCAGTTGTTCGATAGATGTGTTTTGAAGGAAAATGCCGCCCTTCATGTAAGCTTCACCCAAGCCGATATCGGGATCAAGGCATAGGGTTTTTATAATCGTGGGATCGTTGATTTTGATCCGTGCGCTTAGTCCCGTTTCAGGACCATAGTCGCGCACTGTACCATCCGGGAATTCAATCGTTAGGCGATCTTTGACAATCAAGCCGCTCAAAAATTTGTCGAGCAGTTTTTCCCACATATAGCTTCTCCAAGTCGTTAGGCCTTAATGGCATTGGTACTTTAGCGTGGCTGCTTGGTCTAGATTGGTCAAGTCGGGGTGGCTTTTCTTTTGCATTGCTATGCGACTTGATCGAGAAAAACACGCAGTGCTGTCTCGAATTCGCGAGGTTTTTCAGCATGTAGCCAATGGCCTGCTTGGGGGATCTTGGCAAAGCGTGCATTGGGAAAGAGCGCTTTGATGGTGGGGCGATGTTCGGGCAAGACATAGTCGGAATTTGCCCCTGATAAGAACAGGCTAGGGCCGTTAAATTCACCGTCCAACTGTGGGAAAGACAAGATTTTATCCATGTCTGCGACCAATGCTTTAAAGTGCAGTTTCCAACGCTTTTCGCCAATGTCGAGGGACTGGGTGAAAAAGGATTGCAAGGCAGGTTCGATGCCTTGTTCAGCCAGTTGTTCGCTCACTTGTGCACGGCGCGTCACGTTTGTGAGATCAACGGCTTGCATGGCGTCGATAAAGTGCATTTGCGTGTGCTTGTAAGACACGGGTGCGATGTCACCAACAATCAGGCTGTGCAATTTGTCGGGGTGGTTCAGGGCCAATGCCATCGCCGCCTTGCCCCCCATTGAGTGCCCTACAACGTCCACTGGCCCGCCGATATGATCGATCACCTCGGCCAGATCATCTGCCATTTCTGGATAGCTGTGGGTGTCAAAGCGGGGGCTGTCGCCGTGATTGCGCATGTCGACCACGATGACGCGGTGGGCGTCGCTTAGGCGTTTGGCGATGACGCCCCAGTTCCGTGCCGACCCGTACAGGCCGTGCGCGATAAGAAGGGCAGGCCCTTGATCGAATTTTCTGTCACCAAATTCATTGTAATGTAGCATTGCATCGACCCGTTTGCGTTATGGGTGTCGTGTTAGCCCATTGTGGCGGGGGAGTCTGCGCTATATTGGTGTGGCCATGGATATTCATGTGGATATTGCAGCTAAAGCTGAAGAGTTACGCCTTGCGATGCGGGCAAAGCTTGGGGTGCGCGGTGGCAGTTTTGCTAAAACTGTGGACCATGCTGGTCGGTTGTTGCCAATGCGCTTGCGCAAGCAGGCCGCTGTGATCGTCAAGGCGCAGGGTTTGGGGGGGCATCCAAAGTTGATGCGGATGGTCGATATGACAGCGATCGCTCAGGCGCATACGGATATCGCGGCGTTCTTGGAGGCCATTGATGTCAAAGAACGCCGCCGCACACGCATGTTGCGCCTGTTTGGCGGGATCGCGTTTAATCTGTTGATCGTTGCGGTGTGTTTTGTGATTTGGCTGGTGTGGTCAGGGAACGCTTAATTCGGCGGGTTGTTTTGCTTTTCGGAAACGCCCAAGCCCATTTGCATCAGTGTTTTACGGACAGGCCCTAGATTGTAGAGCGCTTGCAGACCTGCCGCGCGCGCATCGCGCATTGCTGGGCTGGACGCTTGGCTCGCCCGGTTGAGCAAATCGATGCCTCGCACGCGTAATTTGATGTCGCCCATACGTGCTTTTTCATAGGCCAAAAGCATGTCAGCGTCGCCGAGCGTTTCTGGGCTGGCTTTGGCAAGGTCGAGTAAAGTGGCCATGTCACGCAGGCTCATGTTCAGTCCTTGGGCACCGATGGGGGGCACCACATGGGCGGCTTCTGCGATCAAAGCGACTCGTTGTGCGCACAGCGCGGAT
>JALZUL010000157.1 GCA_023301665.1 Ascidiaceihabitans sp. | reverse complement strand
GAGCTCGCGATGTTCAAAGTCACCGGAAGTGGTGAAAAGCGTGTGGAGGCACTGCGACTTGCAGATATTTTCCGTGCCAATGTGGTCGACAGCACACTTGAGACTTTCGTTTTCGAGATTACAGGCGCGCCAGAAAAGATCGACGCTTTTGCTGAACTTATGCGCCCCTTAGGTTTGACGGACGTGGCGCGTACTGGTGTCGCTGCTCTATCTCGCGGCGACTAAACGCCAACCTAAATTGCAATATCCGAAATCAAATCCGGCTCCATATTGTTTGGGGTCGGATTTCTAAAGGATAAGACCGTCCCTTTTGAATCTTCATTTTTTCGCGCTTCATTACGCAGGTTCGTAACAACGTCGCTATTCTCGTAACCCTTGATCAAAATCGGGTTGTTAACGCGACGAAATTCTCCGTCAATCTTAACATCAAATTCCAAGATATCCCCGGCAACCAACCGTCCCAGTTGCTCCGTTTGAGGATCTTCGCTTCCAAGAAAAGCAAGATCACCTTGGTCTTCACACCAAACAACCGCTTTGCTTTCTTGCTCCGCACTCCAAAGAACTACACCAATCATATGCATCTGCCCTTACTGTTGTTCTCATCAGACTAAATATCAGAGGCTGTGCATACGGCTATGTTCGCAACGTAAGCTTGCATTTTGTGTCCGAGGAAGTAACATAGTGATGCTATTGAGTATCGAAGCTGACGCAGGTTGGCGTCACACCGTGTGAAGGCTCCCGATTAGCGCATTCTGGCCCTATTTTAGGGTCCCACTTTATCTACGAGGGCCCCTCCATGAGTGTAGAACTCAAAAACCCAGCCGAGCTTCGCAACATGTTCGGTGAAAACCTGCGTACGCTGGCAAAAGATTTTCCATCGATTTCGGAACTTTCACGTCAGCTGGGAATAAATCGCACACAATTTAATCGCTATCTATCCGGTGAGAGCTTTCCTCGCCCGGATGTCCTTGCCCGAATTTGTTATTTTTTCAAAGTTGACGCCCGCGTTCTGCTTGAAGAAGTAGAGAAAATCCAGGCAACGCCAACGCCAATCTCCAGCAGTTTCTTGGCTGATTTTTTGGGCACAGGTGCCCAGAGTCTATCAGAAGAGACTTTTCCAACCGGTTTTTACCGCTTCTCTCGCCGAAGCTTTATGGAAGCAAACAAATTTATCATCGGTTTGGTCTATGTAAAACGAGAGGCATCAAACACTTATATCCGCGGATATGAAGCCAAAGCAGCCATGGCCGCCCAAGGCCTTCAAGTGAATAGCTTTTCTCGAGAGTTCCGTGGAATCGTACTCGAGCAAGATGAAGGTGTTGCAGCACTTGTGTCCCGCCGCAATTCGATGACCTCATCGTTCAATTACCTACACCGCGTTCCGTCTTTTGAGAACAACTTTTGGGTCGGATACACAACAAGAACAGTGCGAGAATCCAGCGCTGGAGACCGCGCAACTCGCCTTGTTTATGAACACTTAGGCTCTGATCTATCCAGAGCGCGTGAGGCCGCCAAATCGACCGGTTATTGCGATATTGAGGATCTAAATCCGTTTCATCGCAAATGGCTTCAAACAGACGAGGATTTCCGATAGCCCACCATTTCAGAACGGAAGCTTGGAAAACAATCTAAGATAATTGAAATGTCATTAGAACAATGGCTGGCGCTCCCGGTTCTCATTGGTTGCGCTATGCCACGCTCTTGCCATTCGTAATAATCGCGCGTCCGATCCGCGTTTCCCGATCAGTTGTAACCCCATTGGCAAATCATTCGCTCCGCCAAATCCAATAGGCACGTTAATGGTCGGCAAACCAATCAAACCGGCAGCAATGACAACCTCCATCCAGCGGTGGTAGGTATCCATTGCCTGCCCATTAATTTCTAAAGGGTGCTCTAGGTTCAACTCGAATGGAAAGACCTGCGCAGATGGTAGCACCAGAACGTCAAATGTCTCAAAAAGTTCCGCAGCTTTCCTAAACCAAGCGCTTCGGATCTCGCTTGCTTTGTGAACTTCAAGCGCCCGCAACCCAATGCCGCGTTCGATCTCGTAAATGGCCGCTGACTTCAGTTTTACACGTTTGCTTGGCTCATCATAGATTTCACGCAATCCCATACTGATGGAAAAACTGCGCAGCGTTATCCAACTTTCCCAAATCTGTTCTGCTGAAAAAGGGGCTGCAAGACTGGTCACGTCCCAGCCCAACTCTGACATTTGTTTCAACGCGCCTTGTGCCAAACCTTTAATGCCAACCTCGTATTGGAAAGCGCCAGACCAATCATCCAACCACCCAACGCGGACAGGCTCAACATTATCAGAAATTTCTGGATAAGCTGGGGCCTGTGTCACGCTCAAAGGGTGACGAGGATCATACCCCGACATAGTATCCAACAAAGCGGCCAGATCCGACGGATTGCGCGCCATAGGGCCATTGGTTGCTAACTGATGTAAGAATAGGTCCCCAGACGGTTCAGACGGTACCAGACCAAACGACGGCCGCATTCCATACACGTTGTTCCACGCCGCAGGGTTTCTCAGCGAGCCCATCATATCTGATCCGTCAGCGATGCTAACCATTCCCGTGGCCAAAGCAGCCCCAGCGCCACCTGACGAGCCCCCAGCAGACTTTGTCACATCGTAGGGGTTCTTAGTTGCGCCAAAGACGGGATTGAACGTGTGACTCCCAAGTCCAAATTCAGGCGTGTTGGTCTTTCCAATAACCAAAGCACCGGCGTCCTTTAAACGACGCACCATGATGTCATCCGTTGCAGCAACCGTATCTACAAAAAGAGGCGACCCCATCGTTGTAGGATATCCCGAGGCATTGGCCAAATCTTTGATCGCTATCGGAATACCGTGCAGCCATCCCTTGCGGGGTTGAAGGTCGGCCGCGCTCGCCAACGCCAAAAGGTCGTCAGTTTCGCCCAAAGAAACGATCGCGTTTATCGACCCGTTGACAGCATCAATGCGGGCAAGCGTCGCTCTCATAAGCTCCAGAGCTGAAATTTCCCTCCTCTGAAGAAGAGAAGAAAGATTGAGCGCCGTTTCATAGTGTAATTCAGTCATGGCCCCATGAAACCTGCCGCTCCTTCAGTGCGCAAGCTGTTTCTAGAACTTCATGGGGACTTTCCGAACCTAGACACGTTCGAATAAATCGCCGAGCGGTGACCAAGCACGTTGATCAGGCACATGTAAGCGCATCACGTCGCCAACACGAAGCAACCCTTCACGCTCCACTGATGCAGTAACCCCACGCTTACCCACGGCCGCTGGTTTAAATTTAGCACCAAAGCCTTCGTGTTCCATTTCGATCTCGCGCCCGGGTAAAACGCATGGTCGGTTCATCATATCGATTGTGATCGTCGCCCCGCTGGCTTCACATTGTAAGCGCGAAGACGGCGGAACATGCGTAAAATCAGCGATCCCTTGAACAATCAAAGAAACACCGAGGAATTCGGGGGCAATGTGAGGCAAACCCATTGTTTGGGCAATCTCGCCGATCTCTTCTGCAGACATGACGCTAAGCTGACGCACATTATTGATTTCGGTGCCCTTTGGATGCTGCGACGTCACGCGTACGCAAGACGGGCGTGTCACACCGCCATGTGCTTCGCCCTCGAAGCCACCAAAGCGCGCCATAGCCCCATCCAGTGCCTCAGACCGCATTGTGCCACTGCCTTTGGCCACACGGCCAATCCATGTGATTTTTGCGGTGTAGTCAGTGGGTTTGAGCGCAGGCATGACCGAAATTCCTATCAATATTGTTTCCGCCCTTCCTAACAAAAAACAAAAGGCCCCGCATATAGCGGGGCCAATGAAAATTTGTGAAGTATTGATCGTCTTTTGTGATCAGGTTGGTGTTGGCTCCATACCACCATCATCAGAAGACGGTGTCTTTTTAGACTTCGCCTTTGGAATAGCTGTCACGCTTGGAGCATTACCGCCATCAGATGCATCACTATCATCTTCTGGGGCGTGCGGTGGCAGACCATCCATGACGCGCTTGATTTCGTCACCTGTCAATGTCTCGTATTCCAACAAGCCCTGCGCCATACGTTCAAACTCAACGTCTTTGTCTTTGATGATTTGAACGGCCCAGTCGTACCCGTCTTGGATGAACTTCTGAACTTCTTCTTCAATCATCTCTTTGGTATTTGCGGACACTGAGAAACCGGCAGTCTTACCAGAATAGCCTTCAGCCGCTTCGGCGTAATCGATATTGCCAACCTTGTCAGACATGCCCCAACGTAGAACCATCGCACGCGCCAAGGCAGACGCCTGCATGATATCGCCTGCAGGACCATTAGATACGGCGTCTGGACCGTACTTATGGATCTCAGCAGCCTTACCAGCCATGGTCATCGCCAAACGCTGGTGGCATTCGTCTTTGAACATGTTCAGGCGGTCCATTTCAGGCAGGCTCATCACCATCCCCAAGGCACCGCCACGCGGAATGATCGTCGCTTTATAGACGGGATCACACTTGGGCAGCAGCATCCCAACAAGCGCGTGGCCTGCTTCGTGGTAGGCGGT
>JALZUL010000156.1 GCA_023301665.1 Ascidiaceihabitans sp. | reverse complement strand
TTTTATAATATTGAATATTCATTTGCAATTTGGCTGATGTTTTGAACATCTTTGTAAAACTGGTCCACGAGGGACGTCAAAGGCAATGACGCACCAGTTTCATCCGCAGTGCTCAAACAAATGCCAAGGTCCTTACGCATCCAATCGACGGCAAAGCCGTGATCGAAATGATCATCCAGCATCGTCTCATTGCGGTTGACCATTTGCCAGCTGCCAGCGGCACCTTGACTGATGACCTCAACGACGGCCTTACCATCAAGACCAGCCTTTTGGGCAAAATGAAGCGCTTCGGACAAACCTTGGACCACACCCGCGATTGCAATCTGATTGCACATCTTGGTCATTTGCCCTGCACCGCTGTCACCAATACGACGACAGATCTTTGAATAGACCTCCATAACAGGCAACGCGCGATCAAACACCGCTTCCTCGCCACCACACATAATCGACAGCACGCCGTTTTCGGCACCCGCTTGTCCACCTGAAACCGGAGCATCAACAAAAGAGATGCCCAACTCAGCAGCGGCAGAAAATAGCTCTGACGTCACTTTCGCCGAAACAGTGGTGTGATCCACAAACACAGACCCTTTGGCCATACCAGCAAAGGCACCATCAGGCCCCAAACAAACGGACCGTAAATCATCGTCGTTGCCAACGCATGCCATAACGAAATCAGCGCCATTTGCAGCCTCACGTGGGGTCGCGGCTGATGCGCCACCGTATTGATCGGACCAAGCCTGAGCTTTGCTTTCAGTACGGTTATAAACAGTCACATCATGCCCTGCGCCTTGTAAATGCCCTGCCATTGGAGCGCCCATGACGCCCAATCCCAAAAATGCCAGCTTGGTCATGTATTTCCCCTTGTTGCGGTGTTGCTTTCAATTCCAACCATACCTAACAGTCATAGCCAAAGGGTCAACACGAGAGGGACGCCATGGCATTGGTCTTTCAATGGCTGATACGGCTAACCGCAGCTTTAATTGGGCTAGCGGTTCTAGCAACGTTTCTGGTATATTATTTAGCATCTCGCTCGCTGCCTGATTATGACGCCACATTAGATGTGAGCGGCCTGAATGCCCCTATCGAGATCGTACGAGACAATGCCAATGTCCCGCATATCCTAGCGAAAACGGATCACGACGCCTACTTTGCTTTGGGGTTCACACACGCCCAAGATCGTTTGTGGCAAATGATTGTTTTGCGTCGCACGGCACAAGGTAGATTATCTGAGGTCTTTGGCCGCTCTACCATCGATACAGATACCATGATGCGCCGCCTCGATATTTATCGCCTTGCTCTGGCATCTGTTGACGCGCAAGACGTACAGACAAAAGCAGCACTTGAGGCATACGCACAAGGCGTGAACGCCCAATTTGAACAGATCAATCTAGGATCATCCGGACGCGGCGCACCGGAATTGTTTGTTTTCAACGCCCCGTTTGCACCATGGCGCCCAGCAGACTCGCTGGCCATTTTAAAAGTAATGGCTCTTCAGTCGTCCAACCAATTGAGCGCAGAAGTTCTACGGGCCCGCATGTCACTGGCATTACCCGATGAGGATCGTTTGCAAGATATTCTCCCAGACGCCCCCGGTGCTGGTATTGCAAGCCTTCCAGAATATGCGAGCTTGATGCCGTCGTTGCCGCGTTTCGCCAACAATGAAAGCAAACCACACCACCGGCTTTCTCCGATCAAATCGCGTGGATTTAGCGGCGCTTCAAATGTCTGGGCCGCCTCTTCGAACCGATCAGCGACGGGCAGTACCTTGCTCGCAAATGACCCGCACATGAGCTTTACCGCGCCATCAACGTGGTACTTAGCACGAATGGACCTAGAGCTTGGTGCCGTGATTGGCGCAACAATCCCTGGTATTCCCGCCATTTGGTCTGGACGCAGCGCCAAACTGGGCTGGGGGGTCACAACCGCAAATGTCGACGATCAAGATGTCTTTATCGAGCAGCTTAATCCCGAAAACTCAGAAGAATATCAAACTCCGTCAGGGTTCAAAAAATTTGTTTCACGCCCGTCAATCATCAATATCAAAGATGAAAGCCCAATCACCATTACACTGCGTTGGTCTGACAATGGGCCGATCCTACCAGGTAGTTTTGAAAACCTGCGTACCATCACACCAGCGGGGCATGTAGCTGCGCTGTCTTCAACCGCATTGAGCGCCAGCGATACGACGCTCAGCGCAACCATTCGCCTCATGCAATCGAGCACGGTTGATGATGCTCTTTTGGCTGGTTCACTCCATATCGCCCCAGCCCAAAACATCACCCTTGTGGATGCCCAAAGCGTCGCCATGAAAACCATCGGTGCCGTTCCGCGGCGTGATGCAGCCCATCAAAGCCAAGGCCGTATGCCAAGCCTTGGTGCCGTGGAGGCCAACCGCTGGATGGGTACGATGACCTATGCGTCTAACCCCGAGTTCAAGGAACCTGTTGGTGGCATTATCGGCAATACCAACAACAAAACCGTTGAGCGCCCGTTTCCCAATCACGTCTCGTTCAACTGGGGTGACACCCAGCGGGTCCAACGCTGGCAACGCTTGATGCAGGTGCGCCAAGTGCATACTCGCGATAGCTTTGTTGAGGCGCAGCTCGACACGGTCAGTTTCACGGCGCGTTCCTTGCTGCCTTTGATTGGCGCTGAGCTTTGGTTTACTGGCGAAGCAGCCCCCGAAGGCACGCCCGAACGTGAACGCCAGCGTGCCCTGACCCTTCTGGCCGGTTGGAACGGTGAGATGAACGAACACCTGCCAGAGCCATTGATCTATGCCACTTGGATACGCGCACTTCAGGAACGTCTAATCCAAGATGAACTTGGCCCGCTGAGTGCAGAAATCACACATGTCGAACCTCTATTCATCGAACGTGTGTTCCGCGACATTAACGGGGCCAGCGCATGGTGCAATATCTTACAAAGCGCACCGACTGAAACATGCGCAGACATGGCACGCCTTGCGCTTGATGATGCGCTGCTGATCATTGCTGAAAACTGGGGCACTGCGCTTGAAAGCTTACGTTGGGGTGATGCGCACCAAGCGATCCAAGACCACCCGACACTAGGGCATGTTCCCTTGTTGCGTTATTTTGTAAACATCCGCCAGTCGACCTCAGGCGGTGACAACACACTCAACCGCGGGCTGACATCTGGCGTTGGACCAAACCCGTTTCAAAACGTGCACGGTGCAGGATACCGCGGTGTCTATGATTTTGCTGATCCCGACAGCTCGATATTTATCACATCTACGGGCCAATCCGGACATTTCCTATCGCGTCACTACGATGACCACGCGCAGCTTTGGCGGCGTGGTGAATACATCTTGATGTCTTTGGATACCGATCTTGCACGTGGTGCTGCCGTTGGTATCACAACCCTAAACCCAAAGCGCTGACATGACCCGTATCATCTTGTTCAACAAACCTTTTGGCGTGCTGTCTCAATTCACCGACAAAAGCATGGAGGGTTCCCCCCGCCCAACTTTGTCTAACTACATCGACGTACCACGAGTCTATGCCGCAGGGCGATTGGACCGAGATAGCGAAGGGCTGATGGTTCTTACCGATAATGGCAAGCTTCAAGCCAAGATCGCGGACCCAAAGAACAAGATGGCCAAAACCTATTGGGTTCAGGTCGAAGGTGAGCCAACAGGCAAAAGTCTGGCAAACCTCAGCAATGGGGTCATGCTAAAGGACGGCAAGACGGCACCAGCCAAAGTTCACCAGATTGATGAGCCCGCAGATTTATGGCCCCGCGACCCGCCCGTGCGCTTTCGCAAGACCGTGCCTGATACATGGATCAGCGTCACCATTCGCGAAGGACGCAACCGTCAAGTGCGCCGTATGACAGCCGCCATCGGGCACCCTACGCTACGTTTGATCCGCGCGCAGATTGGTGATTGGACGTTGGGTGATCTCCCCTTGGGGCAGTGGGCGGACGGGCAGTTCAAGCCTTAAACACCGCCAATAGTGCCCCAAATAGATTAACCGTTCTGAGCTTCAGCGCGGCTCTTACCAGACACATCCATCGCAAGTGTCGCGCCCATCAAGCCATCCAGATCCCCATCCAAAACCCCTTTGGTGTCAGAGGTTTCAAAATTGGTCCGCAGGTCTTTGACCATTTGATAAGGCTGCAAGACATAAGAGCGGATTTGGTTGCCCCACCCCGCATCACCTTTGTTTTCATGCATCTCGTTCACCGCCGCGTTCCGGCGATCAAGTTCCATCTGATACAGGCGCGATTTCAGTGCTTTCATCGCGATATCGCGGTTCTGGTGCTGGGACTTCTCTGAAGACGTCACAACAATACCAGTCGGCGCGTGAGTGATCCGAACCGCAGAGTCCGTCGTGTTCACGTGCTGACCACCCGCACCAGAGGAACGATAAGTATCGATCCGAATGTCTGCTGGGTTCACTTCGATCTCGATGTTGTCATCCACAACCGGATAGACCCCTACCGAGGTAAAGGATGTATGGCGTTTGGCAGCAGAATCAAACGGCGAGATACGCACCAGACGGTGCACGCCGGATTCAGATTTCATCCAACCATAAGCATTGTGACCGCTGATCTTATAGGTCGCGGATTTGATACCTGCCTCTTCGCCTGCGCTTTCAGACTGAAGCTCAACCTTGTAACCCTTTTTCTCAGCCCAGCGGACATACATCCGCGCCAGCATCGAGGCCCAATCACAGCTTTCCGTGCCGCCAGCGCCTGAATTGATCTCAAGGAACGTGTCATTGCTGTCAGCTTCCCCGTCAAGCAGCGCTTCCAGTTCTTTTTGGGCCGCTGTTTCAGCAAGGGCTTTCAAAGCACCTTCGGCCTCGTCAATAACGTCTTGATCCTCTTCCATCTCGCCCAGTTCGATAAGCTCGATGTTGTCGTTCAAATCCCGTTTGATACCCTCGTAGACCCCAATAGCGTCGACCAAGTTCTGACGTTCACGCATCAGCTTTTGCGCCGCCTCTGCATCATCCCAAAGGTTAGGATCCTCAACACGCGCGTTAAACTCTTCGAGGCGAAACGCCGAGGTTTCCACATCCAAACGCTGTCCAAGCAGCTCAAGAGACTTTTGGATCTCTACAACGATATTTTCGATTTCAGCGCGCATGATCCACCTGCGTTGGGAAAGGAATTGAAATCACGTGATAAAGCAGCACTTGGCGCGCAGCAAGCGGGTAAGGTGGGCATTCAGCCCACCATACGACATATCGTCAATAAAGCCCGCCGGAGCTGAGTGTGCCGAAGCTTGCTTTTGGTCCAACAACGGCCTTTTTGCCCGTTGATGTGGTCACTTGTTTTGATACCGAACCGCCCGCTTCTTCAAACAAAGGCAAATCAGCCCCAACGGCAAAGCCACCATCAAATGCGACCCCAAACACTGGTTCTTCGCCATCACGGAAGTATTCTGCAACGACATTGTCGCCCGTTGCCCCATCGCCAAGGCGCGCACCTGTGAAACGGTCGATATTGATAAACGTACCACCCGGGGGCACGTCAAAGTCCCCGCCACCAAATTTCTTAACGGCCTCTTTCATAAAGGCATTAAAGACTGGGCCACACATACCACCGCCAGACGCCCCCTTACCGAGGGATCGCGGCGTGTCATATCCGATAAAGCAACCAGCGGCGATATTCTTGGTGAAACCAACGAACCACACGTCTTTCGCGTCATTTGTTGTACCCGTTTTACCGGCCGCTGGCACAGACAAATTCACAGAACTACGTGCAGTGCCACGATCCACAACACCAGTCATCATTGAGGTCAACTGATACGCCGTAATCGGGTCCATCACCCGCTCACGGTTCGACAAGATACGAGGCGCAATACCAGGGTCTAAGCTCGCGAATTTGCAATCGTCACAGCCGCGTTGGTCATGGCGATAGATTGTCTTGCCATAGCGGTCTTGAACGCGGTCAACCAACGTGGGCTGCACACGTTCACCACCATTGGCAAACATCGAATAGGCCGCAACCATTTGATACAAAGTGGTTTCCTCAGAGCCCAAAGAGTTCGCAAGGAAACGACCCAGATTATCATATACACCAAACTTCTCAGCGTAATTTGCGACCGTGTCCATCCCGACCTCTTCGGCCAAACGAATGGTCATCAAGTTACGCGACTGCTCAATCCCCGTGCGCAACGGCGTAGGTCCGTAAAATTTGTTAGACGAATTTCGCGGAC
>JALZUL010000155.1 GCA_023301665.1 Ascidiaceihabitans sp. | reverse complement strand
AAGGGCGCGCGAGATGCTGGCGGGCACATCGAACGGTTCTGCCCAATCATCGGGTTAGACCGCGACGGTGACGAATGGGTTGTCAAAACCGCAAAAGGCGACATTCGCTGCGAAAAGGTTGTGAACTGTGCAGGGTATTACGCCCAACGTGTCGGCGAAATGTTCAAACCTTTTGGCGGGCGCACCGTGCCGATGGTGGTCATGTCTCATCAGTATTTCCTGACGGAAGAAATCAAAGAGATCGGCGAATGGACCAAAGAAAAGGGCCACAAACTGCCGATCATCCGCGACGTGGATGTCAGCTATTATCTGCGCCAAGATAAGAACGGCCTGAACCTTGGCCCATACGAGCGTAATTGCAAAGCGCATTGGGTGACGCCACAAGATCCTATGCCCGAAGATTTCAGCTTCCAGCTTTACCCCGATGACCTTGAGCGTCTGGAATATTACATCGAGGACGCGATGGAGCGCGTACCAGCGCTTGGCACGGCGGGTATCGGTCGTAATATCAACGGCCCGATCCCCTATGCCCCTGATGGTCTGCCAATGGTTGGCCCGATGCCGGGCGTGCCAAATGCCTTTGAAGCACATTCATTTACCTTCGGAATTGCCCAAGGCGGTGGCGCAGGTAAAGTGATGGCGGAATGGATCATGCACGGCGAAACCGAGCTGGATATGTGGGCGATCGATCCGCGACGTTACACGGACTATGTCGATCATGAGTATTGCCTGTCCAAAGCGCTCGAAACCTACGGCCACGAATATGCCATGCATTTCCCACGCCACGAATGGCCTGCAGGGCGCGATAAGAAACTGTCTGCAAACCACGCGACATTGCTCGCATCTGGTGCGCAAATGGGGGCTTACAACGGTTGGGAACGCGCCAATTGGTTCGCCCAAGACAGTGACGACACCTCCGAGGCGGCAACCGAAACATGGGGTCGTGAAGGGCCGTGGCGCGCGCGTATCGCGCAAGAAGTTGAAGCTTGCACCAACGGCACCGGTGTCCTCGATATGCCGGGATTCTCGCGCTACGCTTTGTCGGGCGAGGGAGCCGCAGAATGGTTGCGTGGTCAAATCGCAGGGGCCTTGCCAAAAGCGGGTCGCATGAACCTTGGATACTTTACTGACAGCCGTGGTCGGATCGTGACAGAGGTCACCATCATCCGTTGGAGCGAAGACGACTTCTGGATCATGACCGCAGCCGTCGCGCAGTGGCACGACCTTGAATTCCTGCGTGGACGGATGCCTGCCGATGCGGGGCTCACGCTCAGGGATATCACCAAAAAATGGTCGACTGCGTTGGTCAACGGGGCTCAGTCACGTGAGCTGTTGTCTGGTATCGTTGAGGGGGCTGATCTGTCCACCGGCTGGCTGACAATACAAGACGCAACCATCGCCGGTGTGCCGTGTAAGTTGATGCGTATCTCGTTCAGCGGTGAACTTGGTTGGGAAGTCCACACATCCTTTGAGGACAGCAAAACTGCCTATGATGCGATCCGCGCGGCAGGCGCCAAACCTTACGGCATGTATGCGCTCAATTCGATGCGTATGGAGAAAGGCTACCGCACATGGAAGGGCGATCTTTCTACCGATTACACCCTGCTCGAAGGCGGGATGGAACGCTTCATTCGCTTTGATAAACCACAGGACTTTATCGGTAAGACTGCTCTGACCGCAGAGAAAGAAAACGGCTCTAAAAAGGCTTTTGTGACCATGATAGTCGATGCTCCTTTCGCGGATGCACCCTACATGTCGACCGTCTGGTACGGTGATGATGTGGTGGGTGAAACGACGTCTGGCGACTGGGGGTATCGCGTGAATAAATCGATTGCCTTTGGGGTTGTCAAAACGGAACTGTCCAAGCCCGGGACTGAGCTTGAGATCGAGATATTCGGCCAGCGTTGCAAGGCAATCGTACAAGCTGACGAACCGCTCTGGGACCCAAGCAACGCGCGTATCCGAGCCTGATAAAAAAGGGGGCCAGCGATCCATAAGAGTCGCTGGCCCCATGCGCAACCTTGTCGAAATCAAGCACGATTGAATGAGGGATTGCGTGACTAGCAATTGGCCCCTATGAGCGGCCAAAACCGTCAAGGTGCAACAAGAGGAGACGCCAAATGTCGATGATGATTTTAGACGGCGGTATGGGCCAAGAGCTCGTCGCACGCGCAGGACGCGCAACCTCTCTCTGGTCGGTTCAATCTTTGATCGACGCGCCTGAAATTGTCCGCCAAGTACACGATGATTTCTTTGCTGCGGGGGCAGAGATCGCAACGACAAATACCTATTCCTTGCTTCCCGAACGCTTGGAACCGGCAGGCTTAGGTGATCGCCTCGAAGAGTTTACGCGACGGGCCTGTCAGCTGGCATACGATGCGCGCGAAGCCCACGGTAAGGGGTTGGTCGCAGGCGGGTTCGGACCACTTGGATTTTCCTATCAGCCAGACAAATGCCCACCCGCGGCTGAGGCTGCAGAAATCTACGCACCACTTGCTCGTATCATCGCCGAATATTCTGATGTGTTGTTGCTTGAGACGATGTCTTCAATCGATCAAGCCCGTGGTGGAATGATGGGCGCAGGTGTGACTGACAAACCGATTTGGTTGGCTCTTTCGGTCAAAGACGATGACGGGACGCAACTGCGATCTGGTGAGGCATTGGCCGACATAGCCCCGCTGATTAAGGAATTTGGACCGGCTGCCGTGTTGGTCAATTGTTCAAAACCCGAAGCCGTAAGTACGGCGATGCCAATCATCGCGCAGCACGCCGATGTGGTAGGTGGATACG
>JALZUL010000154.1 GCA_023301665.1 Ascidiaceihabitans sp. | reverse complement strand
GGTCGGGGTGTCAGGGCATGTTGATTGATCGCTGCCAATTCCTATCCAAGGAAGACAGCCTGAACGTCGATGAGCGTACAACGGTTGCGATCAATGCCAATGCCAATGACGTGAAAATCCGCCATAACCGCATTACGCGTTTCCGGCATTTTGCGATTATTGGCGGGGCAAATGCTATGGTTCTTGGTAACCACTTTTTCCAAGGTGATAGTATTTCAGGTGGTATTCGCACGGCAGGATTGATCATTGCCAAATCGCACACCAGTTCGGTTGTCAGCGGCAACTACATCGATAACTGTTTTATCGAATGGACCAATGAATACGATTCCGCGCCTGAGTTTAACACAGAGTTTTCGTTCAGCGCGCTGACCATTTCAGACAACATTTTTTTGACAACAGATGTGGCCCCTTGGTTCAGCTACATTGTGGTGAAACCGCATGGTGAAGGGCATTTCTTGAGTGGTGTGAGTATTCGTGGGAACAGTTTTAAAGCGTTGAATGCGAATATTGATCGGGTCGATCGTGTGGATACGAGCTTCTCTGATCTGAATTATCTGCGGATGCGTGATGTGGATGTGTCAGCGAATTCCTTTCACGGTATTACGGCCCGTGTCGCAAACCCGCTGCGCGTCGAGCATACTGAAGCATCAGTCGGGACAACATGGACGATTGATACCAATGACGAGTTGCCATTTGGTGGCGAAGCCAGAAGTGTCGATAGCGTGGTCGCGCTGGGTAAAATGCGCGACAGTTCGAATATAGCGGTGTATCCGACGCCCGCAGTTGATGTGCGCAAAGGCTCAAACTTTGACCAAATCGAATTGTCATGGGGGACCGAGGCCCGTGGGACTGTTCTAATCTTAGTTCGCATCGATTGATCGATCTGGGCCCCCAGTGATTTGGGGGCCTTTATTGTTTTTGCTGGCTTCTATCTGCCTCTATCGGCCGCGTCGCTTTACGCCGCCGCGCATGCCACCACGACCCATTGTGGACCGGCCAGATGATTTCTTGGCATCAGTGACAGCTTTGTCGACAGCGTATTGCCGTGCCATTGGGTCGTCCGCAATTGTAAGGTCGACAGCTTCCAGCCTTTTCACTTCGTCACGAAGGCGTGCGGCCTCTTCAAATTCAAGGTTCTCTGCAGCCTTGCGCATATCGTTGCGCAGACCTTCGAGCACGCTTTGTAGGTTTCCACCCGCCAGCGGTTTATCGATTGTCGCTGTGACCCGTGATTGATCGGTGTCGCCTTTGTAGAGGCCCGCAAGAATATCCTCGACATTCTTTTTCACCGTCAAAGGCGTGATGCCGTGTTTGATGTTGTAGGCTTCTTGTTTTGCGCGACGGCGGTTGGTTTCACCCAAAGCGCGTTCCATCGATCCAGTGATCTTGTCGGCGTACATGATCACACGGCCTTCGGCGTTACGCGCCGCGCGTCCGATGGTTTGCACCAGCGAGGTCTCAGACCGCAAGAAGCCCTCTTTGTCGGCATCAAGGATTGCGACCAAACCACATTCGGGAATATCCAAACCTTCGCGCAATAGGTTGATACCGATCAATACATCAAAGGCCCCAAGGCGCAGATCGCGCAGGATTTCGATCCGTTCGATCGTGTCGATGTCACTGTGCATGTAGCGCACGCGAATGCCTTGTTCATGCATGTATTCGGTAAGATCCTCGGCCATGCGCTTGGTGAGGGTCGTACACAGGGTGCGCATTCCTTGAGAGGACACTAGGCGAACCTCGTCTAGCAAATCATCGACCTGCATTTCGACAGGGCGGATTTCGACAGGTGGGTCAAGCAGGCCGGTTGGCCGGATAACCTGTTCGACAAATACGCCGCCGGTTTGCTCGATCTCCCATTTGGCAGGGGTGGCCGAAACAAAGACCGATTGGGGGCGCATAGCATCCCATTCCTCAAACTTGAGGGGGCGGTTGTCCATGCAAGACGGAAGGCGGAAGCCATGTTCAGACAGTGTCATCTTCCGCCTAAAGTCACCTTTATACATACCGCCGATTTGCGGCACTGAGACGTGGGATTCATCGGCGAATACAATTGCATTGTCTGGGATGAATTCGAACAAGGTGGGGGGCGGCTCACCCGGGGCGCGGCCTGTCAGATAGCGGGAATAGTTTTCGATCCCGTTGCAAACGCCCGTGGCTTCCAACATCTCAAGATCAAAGTTTGTGCGCTGTTCAAGGCGCTGGGCCTCTAACAATTTCCCTTCGCCAACCAGTTGATCAAGGCGATGCCTTAGCTCTTTCTTGATGCTGATGAGGGCCTGTGACATCGCGGGTTTCGGGGTCACGTAGTGGCTGTTCGCGTAGACCCGAATTTGGTCCATTTTGTCGGTTTTTTCACCCGTCAGCGGGTCAAACTCTGTGATGCTTTCCAGTTCTTCGCCAAAGAAAGACAGCCGCCATGCGCGGTCATCCAAGTGAGCTGGGAAAATCTCAAGCGAGTCGCCGCGCACACGGAATGATCCGCGAAAGAACGCTGCATCGTTGCGTTTGTATTGCTGCGCGACAAGATCCGCGATGACTTGGCGTTGGTTGTATTCGCCGCCAACTTTTAGGTCTTGGGTCATCGCACCATAGGTTTCGACAGAGCCGATACCGTAAATGCAAGACACCGAGGCGACGATGATTACATCATCACGTTCAAGCAAAGCCCGCGTGGCCGAGTGGCGCATGCGGTCGATCTGTTCGTTGATCTGGCTTTCTTTTTCGATGTAGGTGTCAGATCGCGCCACGTAAGCTTCGGGCTGATAGTAATCATAAAAGCTAACAAAATATTCCACAGCGTTGTCGGGAAAGAACCCTTTGAATTCGCCGTAAAGCTGGGCCGCGAGTGTTTTGTTTGGGGCAAGGATGATCGCGGGTCTTTGGGTCGCTTCGATCACCTTGGCGATGGTAAATGTTTTACCTGTCCCCGTGGCCCCTAAAAGCACCTGATCGCGGTCACCGTCACTTATGCCTGCGACGATTTCTTTGATTGCCTTTGGTTGGTCGCCTGCAGGTGAGAATTCGGTCTCAAGAACAAAGGCTTTGCCGCCTTCTAGTTTCGGACGGCTGCGAACATCGCCAGATATGGCTCCCATTTCTGAGGTTTTGCCGGCTTTGGCTTGGTCTGAATGGGCGTAGGACATGAGCGACTCACTTTCAGAGCTACAATTGAGTTCTTTGGGCGTGTCTTCAAGGGCAAGCGGCTATGCTGCTGACAAAAACCGACAGGGGATAGGCAAAAGTACGTGGGAAATTTAGGCTTTACAGGTGTTTCAGACTTATGAAACCAACTCTTCAAAAGGTGACTTGCCCTAGGGGGCGAAATTTCGGATACGTAGGACGATCAAAACCGGAGCAAATTCATGCGCGCACGTATTTTTCAACCCGCCAAGACGGCAATGTCTTCAGGAACAGCCAAAACCAAAGGCTGGGTATTGGAATTTGCACATGACAGCGCCCGCTCAGTTGACCCATTGATGGGATGGACATCGTCGGGCGATACGCAAAGCCAAGTGCGCTTGAACTTTGATACCAAAGACGCAGCACTTGATTATGCCAATGAAAATGGGATTGATGCGCAGGTACAAGAGCCCAACAAGCGCAAGGCCAATATCCGTCCAAACGGATACGCTGAGAACTTTGCGACTGGCCGCCGCGGTGCATGGACCCACTGATTTTAAAGCCGACTTTAAATCTGGCCTAAGCCGCGCGATGATTAAACGACATATTGGGTGCCCAAAGGGTGCCCTTTTTTATTGCGCGATTTCCAGCTGTGCCAGCTGTGAATGCCTAGACCGCCGTGTTGAGAACACAGCGGTCATTTCGTAGGCGCGCTTACAGGGCCTTCACTGCAAGTGCGGCCATTTCCAAGATTGCATCGCGGGAATCCGCGACAGCAATGAAACGGGCGTTATGGCAGAATTTAGCACCGCGGACGCCAGACGCCTCTTCAAGGGCTGCATCTGTCAAACCGGCCCAGGCTGCAGGTAAGTCGGCGCGCTGTTCAAAGGTGTCATTGGACAGTTTGATCCCACCCAACGTCCAATCAGCACCACGTGGGGTAACCACAAAGAGGATGTGATCCGCCTCCATCTTGTCCAAGGCAGAGCGGTAGGGCATGCCCATAGGCAATTCGAGGATAGGGGAGGTGCCCGCTTTCTCAATGGCTTCAATCACAATGCTCTGCGCACGTGCTTTGGCTGCGAGATTGCGGATCTGGGCTTCGACAAAAGCGCGGGCAATCGGCAGTGCCGCAAAGAATGCGTCATTGTCAGCGGTCGGTGAGGGATCATCAAACACTGGCTTCAAACTGCCAAGCAACGCGGGCAAGGTCAAAATGGAAAGCGGCCCGGCCACCGATGGTTCCATCGCGCCATTATCCAGCTGATCGATCGGCAAAACGAATTTTTTGTCGAACTTGTCGTGAATGGTTTCGAGGTCGCTTTCAGGCACATCCATCGCGCGAAGGTAGTCGCGACCGTAATGCGCCCAGATCAGACCGAATGAGCTATAAGGTTCACCGTCTTCACGCAATGGGCCGGGGCGTTGATGGTGGTCAAAAATCTGCTGCCCTGCATCAAAAGCGCCGCCCACATCGTAAATGATTTTATTGGGTGCCGGTGCAATCAATTGCTTGTCGCGAGAGCGTTGTAGATCGGCGGTGGGGAATAGGGATGTTAGGATAACGGAAGACAACAATTCGTCCGCGTGGAAGCCACCCGAGTGGGTGACGAGAAGTTCGATGGTCATTTGGTTGCTCCAGTAAGCCGGAAAATTAGGTAATCAAAGTGTTAAAGCGCTCTAAACAGTTAAGGCGGGTGTTTGTCAAAGAGGGAGCATTCAATCGTTTTGTTTCTGACAGGTTTAACGCTTCTTACGCTGGAACAGTAATGACAGGCCGCCTAAGGCAGCTGAGACAATAATGAGCAACAGTGATGTGGCATTTAACACGGGTGTGGAGCCCTGTTTAAGTTTGTCGAACATCGCAATGGTAAGTGGCGAATCCGATCCAACCAACATCAATGTTGTGTTGAAGTTTTCAAAACTCATCAGTACTGAAACCACGGCCGAGGCGACGATCGCCGGCAGTAAAAACGGCAAGGTTATCTGACGGATCGCCCCCCATTTGCTTGCCCCAAGGTTCAGTGCAGCCTCTTCGAGTGAGG
>JALZUL010000153.1 GCA_023301665.1 Ascidiaceihabitans sp. | reverse complement strand
CACCTGCCAAAAGCCCGATTAGCGCAGCAGGTGCGTTTTCTAGGCCCTCAATGATGTCTTCGGTGACTTTTACTTGGCCATTGGCAACCCAAGTTTGCAATGCACGTACGGCCTTGTGATCGTCTTGGGCAAAATCCATTACGATAAACCCCTCCATGCGCAAACGCTTAACAACAAGCGCCCCGGGTAGGTTTCGTGGGCCTGTTGGCGCAGCGCTGTCATATTGGCTGATGGCACCACAACAAACAATCCGGCCTTTTTCATTCATCAATGCCAAAGTGGTTTCCAAAATATCCCCCCCGACATTATCAAAATAAACATCTACGCCATCCGGGCAAGCCGCGCGCAAGGGCTTGAATGTGTTGCCTTCACGGTAATCAATACAGGCGTCAAACCCAAGGTGATCAACGACCCAATCACATTTCTTGCGACCGCCAGCAATACCAACAACCCGACATCCAAGGGCCTTAGCTATTTGGCCCACATATCCGCCAACGGACCCTGCCGCGGCCGACACAACCACTGTTTCGCCGGCCATAGGTTTGCCAACGCTGAGCAATCCATGAAAGGCTGTCTTTCCCGCAATCCCATAGACGGAAAGCAGATGAGACAGGGTATCGACCCTTGGCAATTTCTGTGTGTGACGGGCAGGGCGCACAACGTACTCCGCCCATGCGCTTTCAGCTGCAACGATGTCACCCACCGCAACCCGTGAAGAGTTCGAGGCCATGACTTCGCAGATGGAATAGGTTGCCATCACGTCACCAGCATTTACCGCGTCGCGATACGAGGCCCCCTGCATCCACGCCCGATTGGCTGCGTCGATGGACATGAGGATTGTTCGAAGTAAAACCTCACCCTCCGCTGGGATAGGCATCGCCGCATCTTGCAACGCAAAATGTTTGGATTCGAGTTTGCCCTGCGGCAGTTGGTCTACGAGGATCTGACGATTGCTCATAAGAAGAATTCCTTGTTAGGGTAAATCGATCAAAGGGGATGTGAGATGACAGTTGAATACCGCCAACCGGTTTATGCGCCGCCCAAAGGGTCGGCCGATCTTGTTTTGATCCGACACGGTGAAAGCATGCCAGCCAAACCCGGTGAACCCTTTCCGATGAAAGGTGGGCACGGTGATCCCGCGCTGCACCCGCAGGGGGAACGGCAGGCCATGGCTGTTGCAGATTGCCTTAAAAAAGTATCGTTTGCAGATATTTACGTGACAACCTTGATGCGTACGCACCAAACGGCTGCACCTTTGGCACGGCATCTTGGTCTTGAACCCAAAATAGAGGCCGACCTGCGAGAGGTACACCTTGGCGATTGGGATGGCGGCGAATATCGTATCAAAGCGGCACAAGGACACCCCGCGTTTAAACGCATGCGCGAAAACGGCGAATGGGGCGAGATTCCGGGTGCGGAAACAACGGCTCATTTCCATCAACGCGTCGAGGCCGGATTGCGCCGGATCGCAAAAGCACATGTTGATCAATGTGTCGCTGTGTTCGTGCATGGCGGTGTTATTGCCGCGGCGATGTCTATCGCAAGCGGTGCCACACCTTTTGCCTTTGCTGGCGCTGCGAACGGATCGATCAGCCGGTTGGTTTTCACCGGTGATCAAATCGCGGTGCGCGGGTTCAATGACATCAGCCATCTTGACGGGCTTTGAGGAGCCAAGATTGTTAGATTGCGAGTAGCCCACCCCTATAGGTCCTATTCGACGCTCAATGAAACTTTACCTAAAACCTTTCGATCTGATATATATTCCAATGCCTTACCTGCATTTTCTAATGTAAATGTTTCGGTGATGCGTGGTTTGATCTTTCCTTGGGCGTAAAGGCGAAACAGATCTGCCATGTTCTCAGCATGACCTTTGGGATCAACCATAGTGGAAGCCCCCCAAAAAACGCCTACAATCTGACAAGACTTGAGCAACGTCAGATTTAAGGGAATTGAGGGAATACCGGCGGGAAATCCAACCACCAAAAAGCGCCCAGCCCAGCCCATCGCACGCACGACCGGTTCAGAGTAGGCACCGCCCACAGCGTCGTAGGCCACATCGATGCCTTTGGGACCAACAAGCTGTTTGATCTGTTTTGAAAACGTCTTTTGGGCGTCTTTGTCCATTTCGCGTGGGTAGATCAACGTTTCATCTGCGCCAAGATCCTTACAAAACGCGGCTTTTTCTTCTGATGAGACAGCGGCAATCACACGCGCTCCTGCGGCCTTGCCAAGCTCGATCGCCGCGGCACCAACACCACCGGCGGCACCAAGGATCAATAGCGTTTCACCAGCCTGCAATTTCGCACGATCTTTCAGGGCGTGATGGGATGTGCCGTAAGTCAAGACAAGGCAGGATGCGTCCTCAAAAGGCATCTCATCAGGTATCTTGAGACACCGCGCCGCACCGACACACAGATGGGTGGCAAACCCGCCAAAGCCTGTCATTGCGATCACTCGGTCGCCGATGGCAAGCTCATCGACCCCATCGCCAACGGCCTCGACGACACCTGCAATTTCGCCGCCTGGGGCGAACGGGCGTGGTGGCTTAAGTTGGTATAGGTCACGGATGATCAGTGTGTCGGGGAAGTTTACGCCAGCGGCCTTGACCGCGATGCGCACTTCACCTTTGGTTGGGTCCGGAGTTGGCATTTCAGTCAATTTGAGGGTTTCTGGTCCGCCGGCGGC
>JALZUL010000152.1 GCA_023301665.1 Ascidiaceihabitans sp. | reverse complement strand
CAGCTAGGAACTGTCGGCATCACCAAAACACCATGTTGATTCAGCATCGCCTCGAGATGAGCCGTGATCTCTCGTCTCATTTGTTCTGCGGACTGGAAGTCTGATGGGCTAACGCTAGCCCCAAACTGGAAACGTTCCTTCACACCTGGACCTAGTTCAGGTTTTCGCGAAGTGATCCAATCCCCCAAAGCCCCCCATGCATCAAACGCCTGGCATGTTACAAACGTCTCGCAGGCCGCGGGCATAGAAAACGGAAAGGACCTGACTGTTTTCAAGCCTTCGAAATGCTTTTCGACCTCTTCAACTGCGGTTAAATAAACCCCCTTTTCCTCAGATCCAGAAAGAAGATCCTCAAGAGCTGAAACACGAAAAGCCTTGGTGAGCGGTGCCTTTGAATGGTCTTGCCCTAATAAAACGTCCCCCACTTTGGCGTAAGTCTCGATGTCCTTTGCGAACCAGCCAAAGCAATCAAAACTCGGTGCCAATGGCATAGACTGTTCCAACGATAACCTCCCATGTGTTGTTCGCAGCCCTATCAGCCCGCAAAATGCCGCAGGCGCTCGCACAGATCCACCAGTGTCTGAAGCTGTCGCGACATCGACCACACCAGCAGCTACCAAAGAGGCTGATCCCGATGAAGAACCACCGGTTACGCGATCTGGCGCTTTAACATTCACCGGCGCACCATAATGCGAGTTGATCCCCATAAGCGAAAAGCACAATTCTTCGCATTGACTTTTGCCTTTACAATCGATGCCCGCCTCCAGAAGCTTTTGTACTTCAGGCTGCGTTTCAGTATCTATTTTGGCTTCCGCCAACCGCGTAGGTTGCCCCCAACCGTTTGGATACCCTTTCACTTGAAAAATGTCTTTCACAGCCAATGATAGACCACTCAGCGGGCCATCTTCAGCATGCTCGACGTGAACCGATTTATAATCGCACCAGGCATTAAGTTCGGGGTTTTTCATAATAAGACTAGGTCACTCTACGAAATACTATTCTTACAAGGATTTCTTTGCGAAGGCTTGCCGGCCCACGTTGAGAACTAAAAAGCGTCGGCTTCTAGTCACTTAATCCCTAAGGAAAATGTGACTAGATAGATTCACGCCGCGACTTTATCGTTCATCAAACGGATTTGACCTCGTTCGATGACGTACACTTTGTCCACCACTTTTTGCGAATGAGAGTAATCGGATTCTGAAACAAGAACCGTTAAGTTTTCAGATCTAAGATCGCCGATAACCTCCATCAGACGCGCAGCAAGGGCTGGCGCGACTCCTTCAAAAGGCTCATCTAACAACAATAAATCAGACCCAGTCACCATAGCTCGTGCCAAGGCCACCAACTTTTGCTGCCCTCCACTTAGCGTCTGGGCTTTACGTTCTGCAAATCGCCCAATCTCTGGCATCAGATCATACACCCACTTCAATCGAGAAAGGTCAGATTTCTTTGTCGCCCAGAGCGAAACCATGATGTTTTCCTCGACGGTGAAATGGGGCACCAGCCTGCGATCTTCTGGTAAATACCCGATTCCACGGCCCGCGCGCTCATGAATTTTTGCGCTGTGTAAATCCTGCCCGTTGAACCGAATAGCTCCACCGTCGAGTGGAAGTGCCCCCATGATGGAGCGGATCAATGTGGTTTTTCCAGCACCATTGCGCCCAATTAAACCACATGTCGTTCCTGATTCAATTTTCAGACTGACGTCATGCAAAATTGGGACACGTTGAATAGATAGGCTGAGCTTGTCGATTTCCAACATAATTATGCTCCTTTACTTTGCACGAGGGGGGCGGATGTAGCAGGCGTTTGTGATCGATGAACTTCGCCTCCGATGACGAATTCACGAACTTTTTCGTTTTCCAAGACCTCTGCTGTTGGACCGTCTGCGAGGATCATTCCTTCATAAAACGCCACACAGCGCGGCGAAAATGCTTCTACGATTTCCATGTCGTGCTCAATGAACAAAACTGCAGTCTCTGTTTCTTTCAAAGCCGAAATCAAGACGCGCATGAAATCCATTTTTTCATCTGCACTCACACCACTTGTAGGTTCGTCTAGAAATAAAAGATCCGGCTCAGTGACGGTTGCCATTGCGATATCCACAAGCTTACGGACGCCCTGTGCCAAGGTTTGGATCTCTTGATCCGCATAGTGGTCAATCTTAAAACGTTTCAAGAGTTTAATAGCTTCGACGCGCAAGCTTTCATCAACTGCAGGCCGAAACAATTTTAAGCGAGGTTGCTTGGCAATCGTAAGCGCAATTAAAAGATTCTCGATCACTGGCAGTTCTGGGAACAATTGTGGAATCTGAAACGAACGGCAGATACCCAAACGCGTGATCTCTCGTGTAGGCTTGCCTGTGATATTGCTACCTTTGTACAAGATTTCACCGGCACTTGGCTCAAGGTAACCCGTCACCATGTTCACAAATGTCGTCTTACCTGCCCCATTTGAGCCAATGACCCCAAGGACCTCTCCAGCGTTGATTTTGATATTCACGTCTTTGGCAGCGTAAACTGCGCCAAAGCTACGTTCCAAATGTTTGGTTTCTAAAAGCGCTGTCATATCATTCACCTGTATGGGCAGTATTTGAAGACGGTTCAGAAACAGTTTTCGATTTCTGAGACCCCAGAAGTGCCCAAAGGCCTTTGGGCAAAAAGATGATGGTCAAAAGCATCACTGTCCCCAAGATCATCTGCCAAGTATTCGGAGAAATCTCGACCGCATAGACACGCAAAATCTCCAACAAGAAGGTCCCAATCATCGGCGCTGCAATATTGCCTGTGCCTGAAAGAATAGAGACGAACACGAACTGACCGGAGGTTGTCCAATTGGTCATCTCGGGATCGACGTGTCCCAGCGACAAGGCCCAAAGCACGCCCCCAATCGAAGACACGATCGCCGCCATCACATAAGTGATGTGCACGGCCACATGGGCAGAGGTCCCAAGGTATTCAACACGCAATTCGTTTTCACGGATCGCTTCATTAACGTAGCCAACTGGGCTTTTCAGGAAGCGGTTCAAAACAATCGAACAAACAATGACAACCACGCAGGTCAGCGTATACAGCGTCAACCGGTTGACGTCCCCTTCAGGGGCCCAACCTAGGTAGGTCGCGCTAGGAAGGTTGAATCCGTCGGTGCTGCCTAATTCTTCTGTGCCCGAGAGCACCCCAAACAGGATCATCGAAATTGCCAACGATAACATTGCATAGAAAATTTCGCGGTAGCGACGGAGCAAAAATCCGACCGCACCCGAAATGACAAAGGCCGCAGTGATGCCAAACGCCAACAGCAAGAACAAATCCGAGATCCCAAAGTACTTTGCCCCCATGCCTGCAGCGTATCCGCCGATACAGAAATAGAGGCCCTGACCAAAGGACACGAGACCCGCGCGCATTTGGATCATAACGCCAAGCGCGACAAGACCCGTACCAAGCGACACTTGAACGTAGTTGACCACCCATTTGGGCAAGACAAATGCCATGAGAATAAGAACAGGGAGCGCAATCAGCAGCCCCATCTCGGTGCGATCGAATTTAGAGGTCATATTTTTCTGCTTTCTGCCAATGCAAAGAGACCATAAGGCTTCACTGCGAGGACGGCGGCCATTACAAGGTAGATCGAAAAGAGCTCAGCCGGAGGGTACAAGTGAACCGAGGCTGCGCGTGCAAAACCGACAATCAATGCGCCAATCATTGCGCCGCCAATTGACCCCATACCCCCAATAACAATAACGGCAAAAGACAACACAATGATCTCGGCGCCGATGCCCGGAAGCACTGAAATCTCTGGTGCTGTGATTGCGCCACCAAGCGCGCCCAAAACCGCACCAGCTACAAATGTTGCGGTAAAGAACAAGGTGACATTGATCCCCAATGCGCCGCTGATTTCGCGATCTTCGATCACCACCAACAACAACTTGCCAATACGGGTTTTGTTCAAAATCAAGAACAATGCAGCGCCCACGATCACGGCAACAGAAATGATCATAAACTTGTAAACGGTGTAGGGGATGCCAAAGACGTCTATGGTGCCAAAATGAAAGGCGGGTTGCCATGCGACGTAAGATTCTGTTCCCCAGATCAGTTTTGTCGCGTCCTCGAGGATCAAAAAGATCGCATAGGTGACAAGCACCATAAGAACTTCGTCACGCCCGTACATGAACCGCAGCACGCCACGTTCTACCATCAACCCCGCCACGGTGCCCGCCACAAGCGCCGCCAATGGGATCAAGAGAAATGAATACACTACGCCCCCACCTGAGGATATAAATATTCCGATAGCCCACGCCGATGAATAGGCACCCAAGGCATAAAAACCTCCGTGCGCAATATTGAGAATTCTCATCACACCATAGATGAGTGTTAGGCCAACCGAGGACAAAAACAGCCAGGCCGCAAAGCCCATACCGTCCACGGTAATTGCAACCGCCGTTTGCATCATAAACTCCTTAGAAAAAACTTCGATTGCATCGCTAAAAGCGCATCGAAGCAGATGGCTAGAAAGACCAAGGGGAAATCACATCAACCCTCGTCTCAATGCCGAAAAATGGGTGATGCACACAGCACCACCCAAACCTGGTTAGCTATTTACGCTATTCGCAAACAGCACCTTCAAAACCACCCTCAATCCAATCAGCCGAAGAGACTCCAACCGGTGGATTGACACAGCTCGCTGAGTAGTTGCGCACATTGATCACATTGCCTTGCCCTGTGGATGCGTCAAACTCGTAGGTACCATAGGCAATACCCGTGGCAGCCTGGTGACCACCTGAAAGAGACATACTTACGTCGCCTGCAGCTGAAGTGAACGTCAGACCAGCAAGTGCATCACGAATATCGTCGGGTTCAGAAGACTCTGCTTTATCTGAAGCCGCCTTCACCGCCATAATGGCTTGTGCCATTTGATAAGCAGGACTCACAGGTGCCACACCAAACCGATCGAAATATGCTTTCTCAAACCAGTTGGCCATTTCCGTATCCGGTGCGTAAGGCCCGTTAAAGCCACGCGCACCAATAATCGTACCGTTGGGAATTTGCGCGCCCAAACGTGGGATCGCTGTGTCTGAAGACGTCAAAACCATTGTGCTACGATCAAACAACCCCCGACCGGAGCCCTGAATGACCATTGCTTCAAGGTCACCACCCCAAAAACTTGAGTGAACAACGTCCGGTTTCGCATTGAGCAGGGCTGAAATTTCAGACCCGTATTGACCGGCGAAAATCTTTGGGAACTGCTCGCTCTCGACAGTGACACTCGCCTTCAGCGCCGCGACGGTGTTCGAAAAATCACGCCACGAATCTTGGCCCCAAGCGTAGTTTTGATTGATTCCACCGATGCTGTTTAGATCAGGTTGGATGTCCAGAACATAACGCGCTGCCCCGACATTATCCATGGTTGCATGGCTCATAGAGCGGAACAAGTATTCTGGCTCTGTGACAATTTCTTCAAAAATTTGTGGCGTTCCGCAAATTGCGAAAATCGTAAACTGCTTCAACTTCTCCGCTTCAGGCGCAATCGCTTTACAGCTGCCCGAAGAGGCGTATCCGATGACTGCATCTACAGCGTCCTTGTCGACCAGCTTTTGAAAGTCGGCAACTTTTTGTTTTGAATTTTCGTCAATGACAATCGGCTCAATTTGAGCGCCACCAATGCCAACAGAATTGTAGGGTGCTGGCAAAGTTCCGGCATTGATCGCCTCAATGACGATTTCAGCGGCATTACGTGCTGGAATGCCAAATGGGCCAGCTGCCCCACCTGACAAAAACGTAACAACACCAATTTTAAATGGATCTTCTTGTGCTTGAGCAGCTCCAGTAACGGACCCTAAACCAAATAGCACGGACAGGGCCGCACTGCTCATCATTTTTACTTTTGACTTCATTTTGATCTCCCGGTGGGTTGGCGATTTTCTTCTTTGTGAAATCGCTTCAGTCTTGGGAAAGAGTAGCAAGCGTCTTGGGTCGTGCAATTGTCGAGGCTGGTTATAAAGAGCGCTTTTCGCTCAAATCGGGGTAAAGGTGGAGCGCAAAGCGCTCATGGTCCAAATGAGACAAATACGCCCCATCTCACCTCACCCTTATGGAGAATCCGGCGCATAAGTAGGCCACTGGTCCTGAGGCATATAAATGTGCCAGTCACCAAGAATTGCGGCCGCCGGCGGAAAAGACGTGTCACGACGTGTCACGCCAATAGCTTGCACCTGCATCAATTGATGTGACGCAGGATCCATGAAGGATACGAAGCCTTCGGGATCTTCCGGTAGCTTAATTTTGAGCGTCTCAAAAGCATGGCGCAACTGCTCTTTGTCGTTAAGGCCACCTGCCGTATGTACGGCCTGTGCGATGGCCAATATTCCAGCGTAAGCGTCCAGAGCAGCAAAGCTGGGGTAACGCCCTGCCCGGCTATGAAACTCTTCGACAAAGGCCCGATTTTCTGCTGTCTCAGGCCAATTCACGTGGCTGTGTGCCGATAGAACCAGCCCTTCCGGAAGCTCGTCCCCCAAAGGCCCAAGAACTCCGAAATCTCCTGCACCCTCAAAATTCATGACAGCCGCTTTTGAAAACAGCCCAAGCTGCGCGGCTTGGCGTACGAAAGCAACAAAATCCAACCCCCACTGCGCGTTGATGATGATATCGGCTTCACCTTGCAAAAGATGGCGTATATGCGCGTTGTAATCGGTTTCAAACAGTTTAGGCCAGTATTCCCCAACAACGTCAAAGGCGACACCTTGTTGGTTAAGGAACCCACGCAAGTCCCCCCAAGCTTGGTAACCATGCTCATAATCCGGCCCTAAAAAGGCAATTTTCAAAGGTCGATCTGTGCTCCCGTAGTTTTCTTGAATGTACTGCGCCCCAGCAAGCATCGCCTGGCGAGATCCATTATTCATTCGGAAGTAATAGGGATGCCCTTCATTTAAAATGAGCGATGGCGATGCATGACCTGCCCCAATGAAAAATGTCTCTGCCTTTGCTGCTTCAATTGCCACGAGACGCGCAATGTCCGAGCTGAGCACACCGCACAAAAAATCCACAACGTCTTCTTGAATGAAGGTACGCGTAATTTGTAAAGACCGTAACGAGCGAGATCGCGTGTCTTCGATCAAAACGTCCAACTGGGGCGCTTCAGCGCCGTAGACATTCTGAACATGATCCAACGCGATTTGGATACCAACCGTACTATCGCGCCCATATAGGCCTGCTGGCCCTGTGGTCGGATAAAGGCAGCCAACCTTAATCGCTCGATCTGACGTTTCCTCGGCGTGAGCCAAAGAGAACAGTGGGAAAAGCGCAAGGATCACACCTGCAAAAACGTGTTTCATAACAAGCCCAGCCGCTGCATTTTTCGTTTCAAAGCATGTCGCGACACTCCCAATCGTTCAGCTGCCAGTGCTTTGCGTCCACCAGATTTCAGCAACGCGTCTTCGATCAAATCGCACTCGAGATTATCCATCGCGTCAACGATAGTCAGCGGCCGTTGCACCTTTGCGCCTCGGATTTCACTGGGCAATTGATCCAGCGTAATAACGCCGCCTTGGCTGAGTATTGCCAGACGCTCAACAAGATTGCGCAGTTCGCGTATATTGCCGGGCCAATCATAGGCCTTTAGCGTCGCCATGGCTAACTTGTCGAAGATCACTTTTCGCGCATCGGCTGTTTCTCGTACTTTCTGTGCAAAATAGAGTGCAAGTGTCTCGACATCCCCATCACGGTCTCGCAATGGGGGGATTTCAAGAGGCATTTGGCACAAGCGGAAATACAAATCTTCACGAAACAGCTTATCTGCAACAGCCTGCTCAAGCTTTGCATTGGTTGCTGCGATCACACGCACGTCTGAATGATGTGCATAATTGCTCCCAACTGGGCGGTAAGAATGTGTTTCAAGGAAAGTCAAAAGATGCGCTTGGATCCCAAGAGGCATTTCTCCAATTTCATTTAACAACAATGTCCCACCATCCGACATTTCCACCAAACCTTGTCGGCGTGTAACAGCCCCGGGAATCGCGCCTTTTTCAGCACCGAAAAGTTCAGCCTCAATTTGGCTTTCCGGCAAGGTCGCGCAGTTGACTTCAACAAAAGGTGCATCGTTGCCAAAGGATTTTACGTGCAACTGCTTTGCAATAACCCCTTTGCCCACGCCAGTTTCACCGGTCAGTAGAATATTCTTCGCTCCGACTTCTACGATCCGGTTAATCTTGCCGCGCAAGGACCGCATAATGTGGCTGTTCCCTATAAAAGCCGTTTCACTAGAGTAACCCGCTTGCGGGTACCGCAGTGCTGCTTCGGATTGAGACCGCATGTTTGTAGCCACTAAAAGCTGGATTAACTCATCAACATCAAATGGCTTAGATACATAATCTACAGCCCCCATCTTTATGGCCGTCACCGCATCTTTTGTATCGTCGAATGCAGACATCATAATGACTGGAATGTCCGGATGTTCCTGAATAATCCATTCCAACACCTCAAGCCCAGATTTACCCGGCATCCGAACATCCAACAAGACGAGGTCAGGCGAATGCTTGAGCAACAGCTGACTGCCCGTGTAACCGTCGTGAGCCTCAACCGTTTCAATGTTCACATGCTTCAATGCAAAGGACAAAGAGCGTGTGAGCTTCACCTCATCATCAATTATCAGAACTTTCATCGCGCTCAAAATAAGCCTCCGTGTTTCGTGGTGCTGACTGGGAAGATTGCCGAAACCGTTGTTCCAGCGCCAAATTCAGTTTCAAACTCCAATACACCGCCATTGGCCTCGACCAGCTGCTTAGTGATGGAAAGCCCCAACCCAGACCCTTCCGCGCGCGTGGTATAAAAGGGGCGCAAAACTCTCGCCAGATCCTCAGCGCTCATCCCGCAACCGTCATCGGCCACGACCAACACAGCCCGCCCGTTATCTCGGAAAACCTGAAGGGTCACATGACCGCCTTCCGGAGTGGCTTGTATTGCATTCAA
>JALZUL010000151.1 GCA_023301665.1 Ascidiaceihabitans sp. | reverse complement strand
GCCAGCATGGTCGCGGCCAACGATGAAGTGTGAACAACCGTGGTTTTTACGGATCAAACCGTGCCAAACCGCTTCACGTGGACCAGCCATACGCATTGCAAGGTTCAACAAAGACATTGTTGTTGTTGCCGCAGGATATTTATCAAGAACCGCTTCATAGCAACGAACACGTGTAAAGTGATCAACGTCACCTGGTTTGGTCAAGCCAACAACAGGGTGGATCAACAAGTTGGCTTGAGCCTCGCGCGCGGCGCGGAATGTCAGCTCTTGGTGCGCACGGTGCAATGGGTTGCGTGTTTGGAACGCAACAACTTTACGCCAGCCCATTTTGCGGAAGTAGGCACGCAATTCATTTGGCGTGTCGCGTTTTGCACGGAAATCGTAGTGGACGGGCTGTTGGATGCCAGTCACTGGGCCGCCAAGGTAGATTTTGCCAGCTTGGTTGTGCAGATAGTTGACGGCTGGGTGTGCGTCGTCATCTGCGCCGAACACTTTTTCAGCTTCTTTCGCTTTGTTTGGTGCCCAGTTGTCTGTGACTGTCATTGTCGCGAGGATCACGCCCTCTTGGTCGCGCAATGCAATGTCTTGACCGGCCTCGAGTGACGCGGCGAAGTCCTCAGAAACGTCCAAAGTGATTGGCATTGGCCAAAGTTCGCCTGTTGTGAGGCGCATGTTGTCGACGACGCCATTATAGTCGGCTTCGGTCAAAAACCCTTTAAGTGGGTTGAAGCCACCGTTCATCAACAGTTCTAGGTCACAGATCTGACGTGGTGTTAGGTCGTGTGATACAAGATCAGCGGCTTCAACTTTGAGTTTTTGCGCGCTCTCGTATGAAACGTACAGTTCTGGGATAGGAGCGAGGTTGTTTTCCATCAGTTTGGACCTTTGGTTTAAAGAAATAAGACCCGAATTTGACCCTGTTAGCTCTGCATGCAGGGCATCGTATTCGGACAGTTTACGGGCAAGGAATTGCGTGGTGAGGCGGTTTTTTTCGCCGGCACCACGCGCGGTAATTTCATAAGCATAGCGGGCACGTTTGTCAGAGCCGCTATGATCCGTGATCTTGATGAGCTTTGCATCAGTCGCTTGTTTTAAAAGCGCATTGAGGCGACCCAAAGAAATGCCAATAGCCTGCGCGGTCACGCGCTGGGACGCCTCGGGGGCGATTTCCAGCTGTCGGAGCAGGCGAAAGAGCTGGTCTTCCTGTTCCGTTGTGATTTTTGCGGGCGACATTGCCATGAATACGACTCGGTTTTTGTTCAGGCGTGAACATAGACCTAAAGTTTGTTCATGCAAGAACAAACTTTAGGTTGGGCAGAATAGCGCTAATTTCTGTTGTTTTCGCGCTGCCTACGCAATTCTCGCAGATCCTGAGAGGGGGCAGCCGAGCGTATAGTATTTGAGCTTTTGACCAGTGCGTTGTTGTGTTCCATGAACGCTAAGGCTGAAGCCGCCCAAATCCACGCTTGTAACCAAAGGACGGCAAACACGGATACGAGGAAGGTCAACGCCACGATTGGGTCAATCAAGGTGAACAGTTCGACCAACTCTTTTAAGCCGCTCTGTGATATCAGATCGGTCGCTGTTTGAAACAGGAACACGACTTGAAGAACAAAGGACCCAAAGAGCAAGGAAAAGGTCGCGATTAGTTCAAAGAAGAACTGTAAAAACAGAGAGGCAGCCACCACCAGAAAGAGTGGGATAAAGGATGTTCCGATGCCTTCGAGGAACTTCACACTTGTAGCATTTTGGCCAGAACTGTGGGCAGCAGCAGCCATAGGGACAGCGAGCAGAGCGTGGACCACCGATAGGACAATCAGGGAAAAAATGGCGATATATGAAATGCCAGCGAACGCGAATGCAAATTGGACAGCCTCATCGACCGATTGAAGGTCCCCTCGTGAAAAACCCAGGCCCAGATGTTGTTGAGTCGCAAACAGGGCAAGGTATTGTACTGCGTGGAGCCCGATGAATTTCAAGAATGTCAGGAGGAGGCCGAAAGCGACGCTATATGTGATCAAAACGCGCAAATCAATCGCATCGCCTTTCCCCAATTTTTCTAGGGCGACGTTTATGCCGTATAAAGTGATAAAAGTGATCGTGGCTGGGGTCGTGATAAAACTCGAAAATCCGAGAGTTAGAATGCTAAGCACGAGGGAAATTACTGTAGATGCAATGAAGATAAGAAAGAGTGGTATGATCATGCGTATGCTTACGATGATCGAAAGGGGAAGCGATTTTAAGATTAGGACCAAGTGGCAGACACCTCATGATTGTTTCACAAGGTTTCCACCTTAACGAGCGAAGATCGCAATCATAAGGTGAATTTATTTTAGGAATTCCCCCCCCTTGAGCGCACCGGCAGGGGATTGTCGGTGTTACCTCACCTACCCAATTTTATGATCGAGGTAGGTGAGGTGATATTTTTATTCGTTTTCTGCAATCCAACGTTCAGCTTCAAGTGCCGCCATGCAGCCCATACCAGCTGACGTCACTGCTTGACGGTATTTGTGATCCGTCAAATCACCAGCTGCAAAAACACCAGGGATCGAGGTTTCAGTGCTATCTGGTTTGGTGACAACATAGCCGCCCATATGTGTGTCGAGCACGTCTTTGACCAACTCGTTTGCAGGGGCGTGGCCAATGGCAACAAAGACGCCCTTGGCTGGAATATCAGTGATCTCACCAGTTTTGGTGTGTTTGACCTTGATACCTTCAACGCCGAGCGGGCTTTCGGAGCCATAAACTTCTTCAAGTTGGTGGAACCAGAGTGGTTCGATCTTTGGGTTCTTCTCCAAGCGATCAATCAGGATTTTCTCTGCCCGTAACTCATCACGGCGGTGTACCAAAGTCACTTTAGAAGCAAAGTTGGTCAGGAACAGCGCTTCTTCAACGGCCGTGTTGCCACCGCCGATGACCACAATCTCTTGACCGCGGTAAAAGAAACCATCGCATGTGGCGCAGGCTGAAACGCCGAAGCCTTTGAATTTTTCTTCGAACGGCAGGCCAAGCCATTTGGCCCGCGCACCCGTGCACAAGATCAC
>JALZUL010000150.1 GCA_023301665.1 Ascidiaceihabitans sp. | reverse complement strand
CAAAGCAATCTGCCGAGAGGGGGACAGTAACCATGCGTTCAACATCGCGCCCAACTTGCTGGATCAGGACTTTTCTGCCGATGGGCCAAATCAAAAATGCCCTCTCGGGATCATGCTTTGCATGACCCTGTCAGGTAATAGGCGGGTGATATCCCGTACATTTGGACCAGCGAGGGCTGGCTCTATCTGGCGGTGATCTTAGATCTCTATTCTCGGCGCGTCGTCGGCTGGGCTGTCAGTAATCGTATGAAGCGAGATCTGGCGATCCGCGCGTTGGACATGGCCGTGGCCATGCGACAACTGGACCTGTCACGGTTTAGTGCCGCCCCAAGTGCTCGTTTAAGCCACCTTGCATATCTCCAAAGCGTCTTGGCGGTATATGGCGTGGAACCGTCGTTTAACTAGGGTTGGCGTGGATTTATTCAGATATACTATCTGCTTAGCCTCGCCAGGCGCATTCACCCTAAACCCAAAAGATAGATCATTTATGCTCCTTATTATTGAACTCATTGGCGCAATTGGGCTGTTGCTTTTTGGCTTGCGTCAGGTGCGCAATGGCATGATGCGCGCATTCGGTAGCAGCCTGAAACGTTTGGCAGGTCGCACCGAAGGGCGTGTCATTCCCACATTCCTTGCAGGGCTGTTGGTTGCCGTTTTACTTCAAAGCAGTGCTGCGACAGCGATGATTTCCGCAACGTTCGCGGCACAGGGTGCCATCAGTGCAGCGACCGCGTTCATCACAGTGTTGGGCGCTGATGTTGGTACATCCATCGCGGCCCTCATCGCGTCACAGAAAATCACGGCAGTTTCTCCCCTGCTGATTGCGGTTGGTTATTTTGGCGGCCAATCGGCAAGCAGCCCCCGCAGCATCGGTTTGTTCAAGTCGACATTGGGGGTTGGCTTGGTGTTGTTGGGACTGTCCCTTATCGGCGTGAACGCCTTGCGCATCAGCGAATTAGAAGACTTTGCAACGATCCTTGGCATTTTTGCAAAACAGCCCCTCCTTGTTCTTATTCTTGGTGCCGGGGTTTCATATCTCGCCCACTCCAGCCTTGCAGTCATCTTGCTCACTGTCGGGCTGGCGAATGCGGGTGTTCTGGATTTGCAGGCGAGTTTGTTCATGGTTCTGGGGGCCAACGTTGGCAGCGGTGTATTGCCGGTGGTCGCACATTTGCAATCTCCCGCGCCGGCACGCATTCCGCTCATTGCCAACCTCTATGTCCGCCTTACAGGGATCGCCATCGCCGCGCTGTTGATCATGCTGGTATGGCCGCTTCCGCAGTTCGGATTTTCCCAACAAACGCTGCCTCTTTTATTGCATCTGGCTTTGAATATTTTCGTCGCGTTGATTGGCATAATCGGTGCCCGTTTCTGGGTGGCACTGGCATCGGCATCCGTGACCGCCGCTACAGAAGACACAGATGAAGTGCAGCCAATACATCTGGATCCCAACGCTCATGAAACGCCATCACGCGCACTGGCCTGCGCTAAACGTGAAGCGCTGCGGATGGCGGATATTGCCCAAACGATGGTCCGAAATGTAGGGCCTGTCCTGAAATCCAGTGACCCTGAGTTGCCTCGCATAACCAGCGCCATGGATGATGGGCTCGATACATTATTCGGCGCCATCAAAATTTATATGGCTCGCACAATGCAACAGAAATTGACTGGGCATGAAAGCCAACAAGCACAGGACCTGCTAACATTTATCGCAAACATGGAGCATATCGGTGACATTGTAGATTGTGATCTTTTGCCCCTGGCGCTCAAGAAATCCACACGTCAAACTGACTTTTCTGAGGAAGGTCTCGCCGAAATCACCGATGTTCACCATGCGATCTGTATGAATTTCGATTTGGCTGTGAATACCTTCTTAACCTATGATCCTGAGCTCGCGCGCCAGCTTGACGATACCAAAATGGGCGTTCGCCAAATGGAAGCCGACTCCATTGCAGCGCATATTGGCCGCATTGGTTCAGGTCGCTCCGACAGTATACAAAGCAGCGATCTTCACCTCGATATGCTGCACGGGTTCAAACGTATTAACGAGCACCTAACAACAACGGCGCTTTTGGTGTTGGACGCGGCCAGTGAGAACCGCCCGCGCAATCGTAAGAACACTTGAAAGAGGCTTGAACTAAACCAAGAGTAGGGCAGTGGCGCTGCGTGATTTAAGTTTGTGCTTAAAGTTCACTTTGTTGGTTTTAAGTTTCAAGGTGTCATCAGCGAGGTATTCCATCGACCCAAATGCAGCGATGCACACATGGACCCGCACAGGTTGCAAACGCGATAATTGGTTTCTTTAGGCATTCAGTGTCCATTGCTGATGTGCTTGGGATAACCCAAAAACGGTTATACGGTCGCCGTGCGATAATGATGGCGCCGTATTGCCTGTGATCTGATTTCCATTGAGCGATACGGCTCTCAAGTTGGTGGGAATTTGTTTTTGATCCGTGATGGTGTGCTCTGCAAGTTGAAACCCATCAGGCGTTTCAAATAGGATTTCGTACCGCAATATCGCGATCCATTCGAGATGTAGGAAAAGCCG
>JALZUL010000149.1 GCA_023301665.1 Ascidiaceihabitans sp. | reverse complement strand
CCCACAGGCGCAAAATCAAACATGGCAAAAGGCGCGCCCAACGAGTCCTCCCGGATAGACGCAATGATGATGTTGGGCGGGGTGCCGATCAATGTGGCCATGCCGCCAAGGATGGTCGCAAAGCTGAGCGGCATCAGCGATAGGCCCGGGCTGCGGCCTGCTTTGCGCGCGGTTTGCACGTCAACGGGCATCAAAAGCGCAAGAGCCGCGACGTTGTTCATAAAGGCCGAGAGCACACCGCCAATCGCGCCCATTAATGTAATGTGCGCACCAAGTGAGCGGCTGGCATCCACCAAAGTGCGGGTGATCAAAAAGACTGCGCCAGAGCGCACCAAGCCGGCAGAGACAACAAGCACCAATGCCACGACCAAGGTTGCGGGATGTCCAAAGCCTGAGAAGGCATCTTTTTCAGGAACAACCCCAAGGACCACGCCCACCATGAGGGCCGTAAAGGCAACGATGTCATAACGAAAGCGGCCCCAAAGCAATAAGCCAAAGACTGCGCCGAAGAGGGAGAATAGGATGATTTGATCTGTGCTCATCCCGCTACATTAGGTGTTGGAATGAGCTGGTGCCAGTGTCTTTTGCGGGGAAGTTCCTTAGGGCCTAGTCAATCTTGCGAATAGGGGCGGCGGACCAGTCAACGATTGGCCCCTTTGGAACGATCCCCAAGGGATTGCGCAGCTCGGATTTGGAAAAATATCCGGCCTTATAAATATCGAATTTCACCGTCTCAGCGACGCCTTCAATCGCGTAGATCGCGCGGGCGTAATCCCAAAGGTTTGGATAATCAGTGAGCTTGGCGAGGTTGCATTTGAAGGCATAATGATAAGCGACATCAAAGCGGGCAAGGGTTGGGAAAAGGCGTAAATCGGCCTCGGTCAGGCGATCCCCTACAAGGGTGGTGTGGGTCGCAAGGTGTTTTTCGACCTCATCAAGGGCTGCGAACAGATCGGTGACTGCGCTGTCATAAGCATTTTGTGTACGGGCAAACCCTGCGCGATACACGCCGTTGTTGATACGCGCGTGGATCAGATCGTTCCATGTATCGATCTGGGGCAAAAGCTGCGCGGGTGACAATCGTTGTTCGGGATCAAAGGTCTGCGCGATCATGCGCACAATGTCAGCGCTTTCGTTCGATACAATCTGTTTGCTCTGGCGATCCCACAAAATGGGCACGGTAACCCGCCCCGTATAACCGGGCGATTGTTTGGCATAGATTTCATGCGCCGCACTCGCGCTAAATTCGGTGTCAGCGAAGGGACCGCTTTCATCAAATACCCAGCCTTGATTGGTTCTGGCAGGCTTGGCGGTGCTGACGCTTATGGCGTCTTCCAATCCCAATACTGCGCGGGTCAAAAGCGTGCGGTGCGCCCATGGGCAGTTCCACGCAACGATCAAATGGTATCGGCCGTGATCCGGCGTAAAGGGGCCGTCTGCTGTGATGTGCGCGCGAATGCCGCTGACCGCACGTTTGAATTCGCCGTCCAAATAGCTTTCTGGGGCTGGGTCTTCGATATGATAGACCCCATTGATCATCACGCCCATGTCATGGCTCCCTTTGACTATTCGTCTTTACCATAACGATGAGCGGGTGTCGCGCAACGCAAGGGGGCTGCGCGCCCGTGCACAGAACTCGTGCACAGAAATAGCGGCCGGTTTTGTGGCTGATTGGGCCGGTGGGCTTGCCCTTGGGGCGCTTCCTACCCTATAGCGTTGGCCAAACATGATACGCAGATAACGCTGGAGGCTCCGATGGCAGGCCATTCAAAATGGGCAAACATTCAACACCGCAAAGGGCGCCAAGATAAATTGCGCGCCAAGTTGTTTTCGAAGATGGCAAAGGAAATCACCGTTGCTGCGAAAATGGGCGACCCTGATCCAGATAAAAACCCACGTTTGCGCATGGCTGTAAAAGAAGCGAAATCAAACTCTGTCCCTAAGGACGTGATTGATCGCGCGATTAAGAAATCCCAAGCGGGTGAAGGCGACGATTACGAAGAAATCCGTTATGAGGGCTATGGCCCGAATGGCGTGGCCGTGATCGTTGAGGCGATGACGGACAACCGCAACCGCACGGCTTCAACTGTGCGCTCGACGTTTTCTAAATGCGGTGGGAACCTTGGCGAAACTGGCAGCGTTGGCTTTATGTTTGAGCGCAAGGGGACTGTTATGTACCCCGCAACGGTTGGCGATGCGGATACTGTGATGATGGCGGCGATTGAAGCCGGTGCAGAAGATGTGGAAAGCGCCGAAGATGGCCACGTGATCTGGTGCGCGGATTCAGACCTGAACGAGGTGTCCAACGGATTGGAAACTGAGTTGGGTGAATCTGAATCCACCAAATTGGTTTGGAAACCGACCATTACCACCGAGATGGATCTTGAAGGTATGGAGAAACTCATGCGTTTGATCGATGCGCTTGAAGATGATGATGACGTGCAGCGTGTCACCACCAACTTTGAAGCCAGCGATGAGGTGATGGAGCAGCTCTAAGCCGCTTCTTTCTGTGAGAAACAAAAAACGCCGCTTCCAAATCTGGGGGCGGCGTTTTTCGTGGAGGACAATCAGAAATTTTGGATGCGCGGTCACTTCTAGTATGCGGTCAGTTGCTAAACTCGGTCAGTCGGACAGCATGCGTGTGACTTGCTGCCAGATGCCTTCGCTTGGCTCTTTGGTTTTGAGTGTGCTTGCGGGTATGGCCTTGGATGGGGCGTCTTGTCCGCGGATGCGATACAATAGCCCTCTAAGCTCGTTCAGACGAATTTTAGCTGCATTACCCCCAGCACGGCTTTGAACTGCTAGGATTTTCTCTTGGGTGAACAAAGCATCTTTGATCACTTCTATATCGTTGTGGGTGAAATCTACTCTCTGAATTTGATCTAACATAATTGCGGCATCCTTACGCGACTTCCTTGACCATATGAGAAGGACATTGATTTGGGCCAATGACCTTTAATCAGTTTGGCGTGATTTTCCGTGACATGACCGGATTGCGGTTTGGGACTTGATGCTTTAGCCACGAATTTCAAATATTGGAGGCGGCTCAATTGTTCACAACTTTCGCACAAGGATATGCGCTGAGCATCACGCTTATTTTAGCGATTGGCGCACAAAATGCTTTCGTTTTGCGCCAGGGGCTACGCCAAAGCCATGTGTTTTGGGTCTGCTTGACCTGTGGCGCGATTGATGCAGCGCTTATTGTTGCAGGGATCACGGGCTTTGGGGCGCTTGCGCAGGCGGTCCCGTGGTTTGAAACCGCGATGCGCTACGGCGGCGCGGCCTTTTTGCTATGGTATGGCTGGTTGAGCGCGCGATCAGCGTGGCGCGGTGGCGCATCGCTTGATGCGGCTGCGGATGAGCAACAACCGTTGTTCAGCGTCCTTGCGACACTTGTCGCGCTGTCTCTGCTCAACCCGCATGTTTACCTTGATACTGTTGTGTTGATCGGTTCGATTTCGGCGCAATACGAAGACCGCGTGACTTTTGGCTTTGGGGCTGTCTCGGCAAGTTTTACGTTCTTCTTTGCGCTTGGGTACGGGGCGCGATTGTTACGACCAGTGTTTGCCAATCCACGCTCTTGGCAGGTTTTGGACACTTTAATTGCGCTGACAATGTGGGCGATCGCGATCAAGCTCATTTTGTTTTGATCCCAAATAACGATCATTGTCGTTTGCGATAAAGTAGGCCTTGTAGAGGGTGCACCTTTGGGTGTTGATGGCCCCATGATTTTACCCGCTATCTCCAAGCATCAAACAGGCATCTTTTGGATGCTGATGACAGGCTTATGCTTTGTCGCTGTAACAGCCCTCGTTAAGTACATGGGAACCCATGTGCCACCCGCACAAGCGGCATTCTTGCGGTATATCTTGGGGTTGGTGTTTTTGCTGCCAATGCTGAAAGACGTTCGGCAAGCGCGCTTGACAGGGCGGCAGTGGAAACTGTTTGGCCTACGCGGCGCGGTTCACTCAGCAGGGGTGATACTGTGGTTTTATGCAATGACGCGTATTCCGATCGCTGACGTCACGGCGATGAATTACCTGTCACCGATCTATGTCACGATCGGTGCGGCGGTGTTTCTGGGCGAGCGGCTGGCCTTTCGCCGGATCGCTGCGATCGTCGTCGCTTTGGTTGGGGCATTGATCATTCTGCGACCGGGCTTTCGCGAGATCTCGTCGGGGCATTTGGCGATGTTGGTGACGGCTGTTGCATTTGCAGGCTCATACCTGACAGCCAAGATCATGGCGGATGAGGTCAAACCGACGGTTGTTGTTGCGATGTTGTCAATCTTTGTGCCCATCGGTTTGGCACCTTTTGCGATTATGAACTGGGTGACGCCAAGCCTAACGGATCTTGGGTTGCTGTTTGTCGTGGCCAGCTTTGCGACGGCTGGGCATTACACAATGACACTGGCCTTTGCTGCGGCACCGGTCACAGTCACGCAACCTGTGACGTTCCTACAATTGGTTTGGGCGGTGTTGCTTGGGGCCGTGGTCTTTGGCGAACCGGTTGATATTTGGGTGGTTTTCGGCGGGCTCGTAATCCTTGCCTCAGTGACGTTCATCACTTGGCGCGAAGCGGTTTTAAAGCGTCGACCGATCACGCCAACAATGCATGAACCTAAGGTCTGATTTTTTATTGATTGACGAGTCAATAAAACAACATTTATGCTCCCGCCAGCCACGATGGGGAGCAATCAATGCCAAAACTTGGGATGGAACCAATTCGCCGCTCGGCGCTTGTACACGCGACAATTGCAGAGATTGGTGAAGCCGGAAGCTTAGATGTGACCGTTGGACAGATCGCCAAACGTGCCGGCATGTCCACAGCATTGGCACATCATTATTTCGGCGGCAAAGATCAGATTTTTCTTGCAGCGATGCGCCACATTTTGCGTGAATTCGGGGCTGAGGTGTCACAGGCTTTGTCGCAAGCCCATACCCCATACGCGCGGGCTGCAGCGATCATTCAAGCCAGCTTTTCACCCACATGTTTTGCCCCTGCCACCATCAGCGCATGG
>JALZUL010000148.1 GCA_023301665.1 Ascidiaceihabitans sp. | reverse complement strand
AAATGAAGGATATGACGCCGTCGGCTTATCGAGAAGCCGCACGGAAAGATCTATTTGCTAAACAGGAGACAGCGTCTTGAACACCGCGTCGCAAACACAGATTGCTGCAACACAATATGACCGCAGCGCCTGCGCAGTTGGTGTAGTTCACCTTGGATATGGTGCGTTTCACCGCGCCCATCAGGCTGTCTATATTGATGATTACATGGAGCGTACGAATGACCTGCGTTGGGGCATTTGTGCCGTCAACCTTCGCGGCTCAGAGTCCGCCCATTTCGAGACTGCCAGAGCAGAAGTCGCCAATAATGATGGCTACTTCTTGAAGTCTATCTCTACCACTGGCGATGTTGACCTGCGCAGCGTTCGCAGCCACGTCAAGTTTATGGATTGGAGCAGCGATACAGACGCGACAGAAGCGTTGTTGACGCAAGCGTCCGTCCAGCTGGTCACAATCACGGTAACGGAAAGCGGTTACTATACCGATCCAAACGGTGATCTCGATGCCACGGACCCAACAGTAGCTGCTGAGATCGCGGGCAATCCTGCAACAAGCGTATACGGTTATCTTCGTGCTGCATTAAGGGCCCGCATGGAAACAGGTGGTGCGCCAATTACAATCGCGTGCTGCGATAACATTCGCCAAAATGGTAAGATGTTGAAGCGTAATTTGCTTGCCTACCTTGAAGCGTGTAACGAGACGGCGCTTAAGGTATGGATGGAAGAAAACGCGTCCTTCCCATGCTCGATGGTGGATCGGATCACACCGCGTAGCCCTGCGTCGCTGAGTGAAGAATTAAGCCAGAGCTTGGGTAAGACTGTAACGTCACCCATCATGGCCGAAGATTTCACACAGTGGGTATTGGAAGACAACTTTGCGGGGGCAATGCCTGATCTTGCAAAAGCTGACGTCACCGTTACACCTGATGTTGATCCTTATGAGGAAACAAAGCTGCGGGTCCTAAATGGCGGTCACACAGCTCTCGCCTATTTGGCAGCATTGGAAAGTCTGGATACTTTTGACGAGAGCATGCGTGTTGATCATTTGCGTGCACATTTTGATGCTTTTGAGACCGAAGAAGTTTTGCCTGCTATCACAATCGATCTGCCGTTTTCTAAGTCGGATTATTTGGACACGATCGCGTCGCGGTTTGGAAACGTAGCTATTGGTGACACCATCGCGCGGATCTGTGCGGATGGCATGGCCAAATTCCCAATCTTTATTCGCCCCACACTTGAGGGCTGCTTGAAGCAAGGGATTACACCTATTCACGCCATTCGCAGTATTGCGAGCTGGTATGTCTTTTCCCAGCACGTTGTAGCTGGAAAAATTCCCTTCGATTATGTCGAGCCGCGTTGGGACGAACTGAAAGAAATGCTTGGCACTGATACATTCATAACTTCACCTCAGCTTTGGGGTGACCTTCCTGAAACTTACTCTGTTTTCGCAGATTCCCTGCGTAACGCTATTTCTGAATTGGAGTCAAAATGGCCGGTCTGACACTGCGCGATGTGCGCAAAAGCTATGGTAATACCCAAGTCATGCACGGGGTTGACCTCGACATCGAAGACGGCGAGTTCGTTGTTTTCGTTGGTCCATCGGGTTGCGGCAAATCAACATTGCTGCGCATGATCGCTGGTCTCGAAGAGATTTCCGACGGTACCGTTGCCATTGGCGATCAAGTTGTGAACGAGGTTGCAGCCTCAAAACGTGGCGTTGCAATGGTGTTCCAAACATATGCTCTTTACCCGCATATGACCGTTTATAAGAACATGGCGTTTGGTCTAAAGCAGGCTAAAACTGATCCCGCAGAAATTGACCGTCGCGTTACTGCTGCTGCTGAGATCTTGCAGATCAATGATTACCTTGATCGTAGCCCTCGCAACCTTTCTGGTGGTCAACGCCAACGTGTGGCTATTGGCCGTGCTATTGTTCGTGATCCAGAAGTGTTCTTGTTCGACGAACCATTGTCCAACCTTGACGCCGCACTGCGTGTTCAAACACGTTTGGAAATCGCGCGTTTGCACGAACGTCTAGGATCAACAATGATCTACGTGACGCACGACCAAGTCGAAGCGATGACGCTTGCGGATAAGATCGTTGTTTTGCGCGACGGACGCATTGAGCAAGTCGGTTCGCCGATCGAGCTGTATGAACGTCCGGGCAACGCATTTGTTGCGCAATTTATCGGTAGCCCGAAGATGAACGTCTTTAGCTCAGCGGATCTGAATGAAACTGCTTCTTCTTTGCTGTCACGTGAAATTACAGCAGGTATGCAAGTTGGCCTACGTCCTGAGCACCTGATCCCAACAGACGAGGCAAACGCTGTTGTGACTGGTAAAATGGAACTTGTTGAGAACTTGGGCGAATACGCTTTGGTTCACTTGGTCACATCGACAGGTGTTGAGTTCATCGCGAAAACAGAAAAGCCACCAGCGGGCGAAAAAGGTTCGATGATTGGCTTTGGCATTAAGTCAGAGCTTGCGCATTTCTTTGATCTTGAGAGCGGCTTGCGTATTTAATCTGCGCTGTTTTCGTTAAGAATCGAAAGCCCGCTTAGAGATGTCTCTAAGCGGGCTTTTTGTATCTTAGGATGTTTAACCGCTTAGCCGCCCGTGCGGGGGGCGTTTAGCAGGTATTATGTGATCGCTTCGAGTTTCTCTTTGGTGATGTCACCGGGAACAATCGTAATAGGAATCGGAAGCGAACCGGCGCTTTTGCTTAACTGCGTGACCAAAGGCCCCGGGCCTTTTTTGCTTGTTCCGGCACCGAGAACCAAAACGCCAACCTCTGGGTCGGCTAAAATCTGTGCTATGATTTCGTCGACGGCCTTGCCTTCACGAATGACCAGTTCTGGATCGACGTGTTGTTTGTCACGCATCCATTTGGCGAAAACTTCGAAATGGGCGATGATACGTTCGCGTGCTTCTTCGCGCATAACGTTTCCTACACCTATCCAATGATTGAATTCTTCTGGCGGAATAATCGCCAATACTTCTACGCCAGCGCCCGTGTGTGCAGCGCGCAACGCGGCAAAACGCATTGCGCTTAGGCATTCTTGGCTCTCATCCAGCACGACTAGAAACTTACGCATGACATCCTCCTATCAGCAAGAGGATTGTGCCGCACCGCGAACTTTCTGGCAATGCAATTGCGCTTTGCGCTGGGTTTTTCTGAAAATGGAAAGACCTTGCCGATGGGAGTTTGGGCACTGTTTCGCGTCCTCGCGCCTATGTTACTGTGGTTTCAGAATCTAGGTTGGACCCTTGGTAGGGGAGTGTTACTGTTCTTTTAAGCGGACTTTGTGAGGGTAAGATGTTTTCGAGACTGGTTTTTGGTGTTTCCCTACTTGGGTTGGTGGCCGCTTGTGAAGTGGTTCCTGTGGATGGCAGCGTTGCTTCAACGAGTGCCAGTGTGGCCCCTTCGACACCTCAAGCACGTTCTTTCGCCGCAGTCACGGCACGTATCGAACCAGTTGCTGAACGCGAGTGTCGCGCCCGAACATCAGGTGTAAATTGCGATTTTCATATCGTGGTAGATGATCGCCCAAACCAGCCCTCGAATGCGTATCAGTTCTTAGATAAAAATGATCGTCCGATTATTGCCTTTACGACGGCGCTTATTCGTGAGGCTCGCAACGCCGATGAGATCGCATTTGTGATGGGGCACGAGGCAGCGCATCACATTGAAGGTCACATTGCGCGTCAGCAAGACAACGCGATTGCAGGGGCAGTTATCTTTGCAGGGCTTGCAACCTTGTCTGGTGCGACTGCCGCAGGTGTAGACGAGGCGACCCAACTTGGGGCGCAAGTTGGGGCACGGAGCTTTTCTAAGGATTTTGAATTAGAGGCGGATGAATTGGGAACGGTCATCACGCATCTCGCAGGGTATTCGCCGCTGCTAGGTGCTGAGTTCTTCTCTCGAATTCCTGATCCAGGGGATCGTTTCTTGGGCACCCACCCACCCAACGCCGCGCGCGTGCAAAAGGTGCGTGATACTGTCAAAAGATTGAAGTGACCAAGCGGAGTTTTTCCGTTTTTGTGGTTGTTAGGCGATGTCTATATGAAATTACTGGGCCATATTTTGACTGACAAAGGGTCGAAGTACGCTGTCTCAGGATGCCCCGTGTCGGGCCGCGCTGAGGTAGACATGGCGTTGAAGCTGCTCAAACGTAACAAAGCTTATGCGAAAGCGACCCACAACACTTGGGCGGTTCAGCTGTCAGCGACAGGTGCGTTAAAGGGGGATGATGGGGAAAGCGGCGCGGGCATGGTTATCGTTCGCATGTTGGAACGCGAAGCGCTTGAAGATCATCTGATCGTCGTTACCCGTTGGTACGGCGGTAAACATCTTGGCGGAGATCGCTTTCGACATGTTCAAACATGTGTGCGTGCCTACATGGATGCGCTTTAATCAGCGGATCGCGATTACGATTGCGATATAGAATGCAACTGACGCTGTCGTAGCGAAAATGTGCCAAACGGGATAACGGTACGGCATGCTTTTGCTAGAATAAATGATGGCCCCAACCCCATAGATCGCGCCGCCAATTAGGATCAACCAAACGGCTTTGTGGTCCATGCTATTCCACATTTGCCAGAGCAGTACGACCATAGCGGAACTAAGTGCTGTATAGAGCTTGATGGATGACCCGCCGACGCCTTGCCAGAAGAGCAGCTTTTGAATGAAGCCGTATAATGCAACCACCCAGACTGCCGCTAGGACGGTGTAGGCGAGGGGCGTATTGATGATCAATACAAAGGGTGTTTGTGTGGTGGCAATGCGGATGAAAATCATTGCGTGATCAGCACGCCTAAGCTTGACCCGCAAATCTGAGATGGGTGTCATGTGGTAGGTCCCAGAGACTATAAAGGCCCCAACCATGACGATGATGTATGCGCTCACGGCCCATGACATCTCGATGGTGCGCCACATTGGTAAATAACACCAAAGCCAGATTGCACCGACAATGCCCAGTAAGAT
>JALZUL010000147.1 GCA_023301665.1 Ascidiaceihabitans sp. | reverse complement strand
GCGGTATTCTTTAAACTTTGCGGTGATCCGCATTTTCTGGGAGGAAAATTATGTCTACGAAATTGAAGATGCTTCTGGCTGGAACGGCGATGGCTGCGGCCTCTGCATCAAGCGCAACTGAGCTTGAGGTCACCCATTGGTGGACATCCGGTGGTGAAGCCGTTGCTGTTTCCAAGTTTGCAGAAGCATGGAATGCAACAGGCAACACTTGGGTTGACGGCGCAATTGCCGGCTCAGGTGGGACCGCCCGCCCTATCATTATCTCACGCATTCTTGGTGGTGATCCGATGGCAGCAACACAGCTGAACCACGGCCGCCAAGCCGAAGAGTTGATCGAAGCGGGACTTATGCTCGACCTGACAGACGTTGCCGAAGCTGGCGGTTGGGCAGACGTGGTCAACCCATCCTCTTTGCTTGAGGGCTGCACACAAGACGGTCGCATCTATTGCGTTCCTGTCAACATTCACTCTGGACAGTGGTTGTGGCTGAGCCATGACGCCTTCGAAAAGGCTGGTATCGAGGTTCCATCAGACTGGAACGCTTTCGTTGCAGCCGGCGCAAAACTGCAAGACGCAGGCTTGGTGCCATTGGCGATGGGTCAACAAGGTTGGCAGCAGAACCTTGCCTTTAATGCGATTGCGATCGCGGTTGCAGGCGCGGATGACTATCTTGAGGTTGTGTCGAACAAAAATGATGATGTTGTGCGTGGCCCAAGCTACACAGCTGTCTTTGAGGCCATGGCCAACGCACGTGAACTTGCAAGCGAAAGCAACGTTCAAGACTGGAACCAAGCCACAAACATGGTCATCACAGGGGCCGCCGGCGGTCAGCTGATGGGGGACTGGGCACAAGGCGAATTCTCAGTAGCGGAAAAACTCGAAGGCACAGACTATTCCTGCCTTCCCGGCCTTGGTCTAAACCAAATTCTCGACACTGGCGGTGACGCATTCTATTTCCCTTTAATCGACGATCCTGAGATCACCGCGGCGCAAAAAGAATTGGCTGCGCTGTTAATCTCACCTGAGGTTCAGGTCTCTTTCAACCTTGCGAAAGGGTCTTTGCCTGTTCGTGGTGACATCGACATGTCCACAGCAAACGGTTGCATGCAAAAAGGTCTGCAAATTTTGGCTGATGGCGGTGTTCTTCCAACGGTAGATCAGTCCTTTACTGCGGATACGCAAACACAGGTCGAAGATCTCATGGCCGAGTTCTGGTCAGGCGATATGGAAGCTTCCGTAGCGCAAGATCGTTACGCTGATTTAGTCGCATCTGCTGACTAAGTCATCTCCCAGAGGAGGCATTTGCATTTTTGCGTGACTGCCTCCTCGAACCTCATAAAACACTTCACTCTATTTCGTTTATCCCGGCATGTTAGTCTGCACTTACTGGCGCAGCAAAAGGAACGTCTTGATGTTAGCAAATGATCCGGCCACATCCGCGCCGCCAGCAAAGCGCCCGTCCCGCCTGTTCAGAAACCCGATGGCCAAGCTTGCGTCCTTGCCAATGATCTTGACGGCTGTCGTGGTCTTCATGGGCGGCACCGCTTGGACGGTTGTCCACTCATTTACGGGCTCAAGGTTACTGCCCAAACTCAAATGGGTTGGTTTTGACCAATACGAGCGCCTGTGGGACACCCCGCGTTGGCTGATCTCTATTTCAAACCTTGCACTTTACGGGATCTGCTCACTTGTTCTGACCCTGATCATTGGGTTTGTTCTTGCTGCTTTGCTTGATCGAAAAGTCCGTTTTGAAAGCGCATTCCGCACCATTTTTCTATTCCCTTTTGCCCTATCGTTTGTTGTGACTGGTCTTGCTTGGCAGTGGATTTTGAACCCTGATTTTGGCCTGCAATCGTTGGTGCGTGGCTGGGGCTGGACAAGCTTTGCATTTGATCCGCTCAACGATCCTGACACCGTGATGTTTGGCTTGTTGATCGCCGGGATCTGGCAAGGCTCAGGCCTTATTATGTGCATCATGCTTGCCGGTCTTCGTGGTATCGACGAAGACATATGGAAAGCCGCACGGGTAGACGGGATTGGGACGGTCAAAACCTACGTCTGCATCATTATTCCGATGATGCGCCCAGTCTTTGTAACCGCGCTTGTTTTGATCGCGTCAGGCATCATCAAACTTTACGATTTGGTCGTAGCCCAAACAGGCGGTGGCCCCGGTATTTCATCCGAAGTGCCCGCCAAATACGTCATCCAATACATGTTCCGCGCTCAAAATCTGGGTCAAGGATTTGCGGCCTCCACAATGATGCTGTGCTCGGTTGTTATTATCTTGATCCCTTGGGCTTATCTCGAATTCGGAGGCCGGAAGCGTGGCTAAAATGACATCAAATCCCCCCCTAGAACCTCGGGGACCAAAACCCAAAAAGACCTTTTCCCGCGCCAATATATTTCTTTACGGCACGTTGATCATGGTATCGATCTATTACTTGCTCCCGCTGTATGTGATGGTTGTGACATCCCTAAAAGGTATGCCTGAAATTCGGATGGGTAACATTTTTGGCCCGCCAATCGAGGTCACGTTTCAACCCTGGGTCAAAGCGTGGTCCCAGGCTTGCACAGGGATCAATTGTGACGGTTTATCCCGAGGTTTCGGCAATTCGGTTCGCATTTTATTGCCCTCAATCTTCTTCTCTATCAGCATTGCCTCGATCAACGGCTATGCCTTGTCGAATTGGAAGTTCAAAGGGTCCGAGGTGTTCTTTACAATCTTGATCATCGGCGCGTTCATTCCCTACCAAACGATGCTTTACCCGATCGTAATTTTATTGCGTGAGGTCGGCTTGATGGGATCAATCGGTGGGCTTGTTTTGGTACACACGATCTTTGGGATGCCAATCTTAACCCTTTTATTCCGCAACTATTTTGCATCCATGCCCGAAGAATTATTCAAGGCCGCGCGCGTCGACGGTGCCGGATTTTGGCAGATCTATTTTCAGATCATGTTACCAATGGCGCTTCCCATCTTTGTGGTCGCGATCATCTTGCAAACCACTGGTATTTGGAACGATTTTCTATTCGGGGTGATCTACACCAAACCGGCGACTTACCCGATGACAGTGCAACTCAATAACATCGTCAACTCGGTTCAAGGGGTCAAAGAATACAATGTAAACATGGCAGCTACCCTACTCACCGGACTGGTTCCGCTCGCCATTTACTTTGCCTCAGGCAAACTTTTTGTCCGCGGAATTGCCGCTGGCGCAGTCAAAGGCTGAACGACATATGACACACTCTGTAGAAATCAAAGACCTTGACCTGAATTTTGGGGCCATCCAAGTCCTGAAACAGCTCAACCTCAGTATTGCTGAAGGTGAATTCCTTGTGCTCCTTGGCTCTTCGGGTTGCGGTAAGTCTACCCTACTCAACTGTATTGCCGGACTTCTTGAGGTGTCCGCTGGACAGATTTTCATCAAGGGAAAAAACGTCACATGGGCTGAACCCTCAGATCGCGGTATTGGCATGGTGTTCCAATCCTACGCGCTCTATCCCCAAATGACTGTGCGCGGAAA
>JALZUL010000146.1 GCA_023301665.1 Ascidiaceihabitans sp. | reverse complement strand
TCCATGCTCGATGGCACGCCGATCCACCACTACATGGGCTGCTCAACATTCGCCAACCACACGGTTGTGCCGGAAATTGCCTTGGCCAAGGTTCGCAAGGACGCGCCGTTTGATAAAATTTGCTACATTGGCTGTGGTGTGACCACCGGCATCGGCGCGGTGATCAACACGGCCAAAGTTGAAATCGGCTCGCGTGGCATCGTCTTTGGTTTGGGTGGCATCGGTTTGAACGTCATCCAAGGCCTGCGTCTTGCGGGGGCTGATCAGATTGTTGGCGTTGACCTGAACGAGGGCAAGGTCGAAATGGCGAAAAAGTTCGGTATGACCGATTTTGTGAACCCGTCCAAAGTAGACGGTGATTTGGTCGCTCATTTGGTCGAGCTTACGGGCGGCGGTGCCGATTATACGTTTGACGCAACCGGCAATGTTGATGTGATGCGCACAGCACTTGAAGCCTCGCACAAAGGATGGGGTGAGAGCATCATCATTGGTGTGGCACCTGCGGGGGCTGAAATATCGACCCGTCCGTTCCAATTGGTCACGGGCCGCTCTTGGCGGGGCACTGCATTTGGTGGGGCCAAAGGGCGTACAGATGTGCCAAAGATCGTTGACTGGTACATGGATGGTAAGATCGAAATCGATCCAATGATCACACATAAGCTGACCCTTGATCAGATCAACGAAGGCTTTGATTTGATGCACGCGGGCAAGTCGATCCGCGCGGTTGTCGAATTCTAGAAACGGACAAATGTTAACGCGCGCTATCGGGTTAACATTTCGTAAATAGACCTATGCCACTTTGGTGGCCGTAAAATGTACAATTCGCGGGGTCGAATTGTACATTTTTGCATATTTAGGGCTGATGTGATGCGATTTCACGGCGTGGGATTGTACAGATCGGGGGGATGATTTGTACAAATTGGGCCCGAAAAATCGCGGGACGGTGCATTAATTTTTCAAAATCCCTGTTCGAAAGGGTGGTTTTATTTCCCGCCTCCCTTATATCTGAACTGATCAGTTCAGTTGGCAGGGAAGCATCATGAAACTCACAGTAAACGGAACCCAACACGAGGTTGACGTAGAACCCGACATGCCCCTTTTGTGGGTGCTCCGAGATGAGTTGGGGATTACTGGCCCTAAATACGGGTGTGGCATTGCGCAATGCGGCGCGTGCACGGTTCATATGGACGGTGAGCCCGTCCGATCCTGTCAAGTGGCTGCCGAAGACATCGACGGAGAAATCGTTACAATTGAAGGGCTTGGAACACCTGATGCCCTTCATGCTGTGCAAGAGGCGTGGATTGAGCATCAAGTGGCTCAATGTGGCTATTGCCAGTCTGGTCAGATGATGACTGCGGCGGCATTTGTGCTCGAGACCCCTGCACCAACGGACGCCGAAATTGACGATGCCATGAGCGGAAACCTGTGCCGTTGCGGGACATACCCACGTATTCGGGCGGCTGTGAAGACGGCAGCCCAAAACCTAAACAAAGGATAAGCCCATGAGTAAGCTCGGAAAAATCGCCCGTCGCTCTTTTCTTATTGGCTCTGCTGCCATCGCAGGTGGTGTCGCCTTTGGGGTCTATCGCTACAAAACGCCTTATGCGAACCCGCTTTTGGATACTCTGGCCGATGGCGAAGCGGCTCTAACGCCTTACGTTAAAATTGACGGCTCTAACATCACGTTGATCACACCGCGCGCAGACAGCGGGCAGGGGGCATATTCAGCGCAAGCTATTCTTATTGCAGAAGAATTGGACGTTGAGCTTGATCAAGTGACGGTTGACCCCGGCATGCCTGACAAAGCCTATTACAACACGGCCCTTGGGGCGGATGGTGCGCCATTTGCGCCAACGGATGATAGTTTTGCTGCGGACACAACGCGCACTGTTATGAATTCATTGATGAAATTTATGGGCATGCAAATCACAGGTGGTTCGACAACTGTACCCGATTCATTTGAAAAACTGCGCCTTGCAGGGGCTGTTGCACGCGAAACCTTGAAGGCGGCAGCCTCCGAAATAACGGGCGTGGCTGTGGCTGATCTGAAGACTGCGAAAGGCATGGTAGAAACCCCAGATGGCACTAAAATCAGCTATCAGGATCTTGCCAGTATCGCCGCGACTTTGGATCCGGTTGAGGATGTCACTTTGCGCGATCCAAGCACGTGGCGATTGGTTGGTAAGGCAAGTCAACGTATTGATATTGTGGCAAAGTCGACGGGCACTCAGACATACGGGATTGATTTCAAACGTGACGGTATGGTGCATGCCATGGTGCGCACGAACCCGCGTCGTGGGGGGGAAATGATCAGCTTTGACGACACTGAGGCCAAAGCGATGCGCGGCGTTCAAAAAGTGTTGCCAATCACTGGTGGGTTGGCAGTTGTGGCTGACAACACATGGCGCGCCATTCAAGCGGCAAATGCGCTTGAGATCGAATGGGGCGAGGCCCCGTACCCTGCCGAAATGGAAGGGCATTGGCAGGCTTTGTCGGACAGCTTTAACGATGATCAAGTCGACAGTCGCCAGCGCGATGACGGTGATGTTGAGGCGGCGTTTGAGGGTGCCAAAGTGATCGAGGCCGAGTACCGCGCGCCTTACCTTGCGCATGCGCCGCTAGAGCCGGTCAGCGCAATTGTTGAGGTCTCAGAAGATCGCGTAGACGTTTGGACCGGCACGCAAATTCCACGGTTTGTACAGACAAATGTGGCCAAAGTCACCGGTGTCGATTTTGACAATGTCTATGTCCACGTCTTGATGATGGGGGGCAGTTTTGGCCACCGTTTGGAAGACCGTGTTGTCAAAGAAGCTGCTGAAATTGCGATGCAAATGCCGGGTGTGCCCGTCAAGCTCACGTATTCTCGCGAAGAGGATCTATCCCATAACGACACCCGCCAAATCGCAATGGCACGTGGACGCGGTACCGTGAAAAACGGTCAGGTCGAAGCCTATGACATGGGGATCGCGATGCCCTCGGTTGTGGCCAGTCAAATGGGGCGTCAGGGGCTTTCGTTGCCTGGGCCAGACACGCAGATTGTTGCCGGTGCGTGGGAACAACCGCTGAGCATTCCTAACTACCGTATCATCGGCTATCGCGCACCTGAGCTGGCACCGATCACAAGCTGGCGTTCGGTTGGAGCGTCCTCGAACGGGTTCTTCCACGATGTGTTTTTGGATGAATTGATTACAGAAGCCGGGGCTGATCCGATGGAGGAACGGTTGCGCCTGTGTTGGCATGAACCTTCGCGTAAGACACTTGAGAAAGTGGCCGAGATGTCCAATTGGGGTGCCCCACTTGCACCAAACAAGGGGCGCGGCGTGGCGTTTTGTATGTCTTTTGGTGTGGCAACCGCTGAGGTGATCGAGGTCACAAATACCGAAGACGGTATTAAGCTAGACAATGTTTGGGTCGCGGCTGAGGTTGGCAAAGTTGTCGATCCGGTGATGTTTGAGAACATGGTACAGGGTGGTATCAACTGGGCTTTGGGCCATGCGATTATGTCTGAGATCACGTATTCTGACGGCATGACCGAGCAAGAAAACTATGACACCTACGAGGCCCTGCGCATGTACCAAGCCCCTAAGATTGAGGTGGCTGGTCTTGAAAATGGAGAGCATGTGCGTGGTATGGGCGAACCGATGGTTCCGCCAGCTGCCGCAGCTTTATCAAACGCGATTTTTGCGGCGACGGGTCAGCGTATTCGCGAAATGCCGATGAATAAGTTTATCGATTTCGTGTGAGAAAGCGTTCAACTGGCGGTTCATTTTCGGATGGGCTGCCCGTTGGTTCCGGTCGCAAACGGCGTAAAAAACGTGCTAAACTGGCTTGACCCGTAAAATGAAACGTCGTCGAGTGAGGTATGGATTTTTTTCACAATACCCCCCGCGCAGATGTCTTAGGATTAGAGGTTGTTCCCTATCCAAGCGTCGATCATCAAGCCGTTGCCGATCTCATTGGGCGCTGTCCAGAAGCGGCGCAGACCCCCTTACATGATTTACCTGAGTTGGCCCAAGATCTGGGTGTGGGCGCGGTGTGGATCAAAGATGAACGTGGCCGTATGGGGCTGGGCAGTTTCAAAGCCTTGGGGGCGGCTTATGTGATTGCGCATGACGCGCAGGCAGGCCTTGCCAAAGGGCGCACCTATGTGACGGCAAGTGCGGGGAACCACGGCATGTCAGTGGCCGCTGGGGCCGCTGCATTTGGTGCAAATGCGGTGGTCTATATCGCGCAAACGGTGCCAGAGGTTTTTGCTGAGCGCCTGCGCGCGCGCGGTGCACAGGTTGTGCGTGAGGGTGCCATTTACGAGGACAGCATGGCCGCTGCCTTGAAAGCGGCAAATGATAACGGTTGGGATATTTTGTCCGATACCTCATGGCCCGATTACTATGAGCGGCCCCATCGTTTGATGGAGGGGTATTTGATGTTGATGCGCGAAGCGATTGCACAGGTGCCAACTGTGCCAACGCATATCTTTTTACAGGCAGGTGTGGGCGGCTTGGCGGGTTCATGTGCGGCCCTTGCGCGTGAGGTTTGGGGGCAAGCACCGCAGATCGTCGTGGTCGAACCCGAGGCCGCACCTGCTTTGATCGCCTCAGTGCAGGCGAGAAAGGCGTTGGTCACAAAGGGGCCGGTTTCCAACATGGGGCGTTTGGATTGCAAAGAACCGTCTTTGATCGCGCTCAAAGGGTTGGCACGGGACGCGGATGTATTTGTGACCCTGACCGAAGATGAAGGCACTGCAGGGGCCGCGTTGGCTGGGCAGTATGGCTTGGCTTCAAGTGAATCCGGCGCGGCTGGTTTGGCGGGGTTGCAAGCGGCACGAAAAGCATTGGACATCTCTAAAACAGCGCAGGTGCTTTGCATCTTAAGCGAAGGGCCCGCATGAGTTTACCGCCCAACCGAGGGTTTGAAGAGGCCGAGTTTCGCGCCCGATTGGCGCGTGCCCAATCGATGATGGCGGATGCTGGATTGGCGGCCCTGCTGCTGAGCACGGAACCAGAGGTGCGCTATTTCACCGGATATTTAACGCGGTTTTGGGAAAGCCCTGCGCGCCCGTGGTTTGTAGTAGTGCCCGCAACGGGCGATCCGATTGCGGTGATCCCGTCGATTGGAGCCGCTTTGATGTCGCGTGGTTGGATCACGGATATTCGCACATGGCGTTCGCCCGATTTGGAGGATGATGGGGTCAGTCTGTTGCGCGATGCGTTGTTTGAAGTTGCAGGGGCTGAGGGGGTGATCGGTGTGCCAAGCGGATTGGAAACCCATTTGCGCATGCCGCTGGACAGTTGGAATGCGTTGCAAGGCGGGTTGCGGTTCTCTGACGATGCGGGGATCATTGTGCGATTGCGCCAGATTAAGTCACCCGCAGAGATCGCTAAAATCACGCATGCCTGTAGCATCGCCACCCGTGCTTTCGAGCGGGTAAACAGTATCGCCAGCGCAGGGGTGCCGCTTGAGAAAGTGTTCAGACGATTTCAAATGCTGCTTTTGCAAGAAGGGGCCGACTGGGTGCCCTACCTTGCGGGGGCCGCGGGGCGCGACGGCTATCATGATGTGATTTCACCTGCGACGGAACAACCGCTGATGGGGGGGGATGTTTTGATGCTGGATACCGGCGCTGTTTGGGACGGGTATTTCTGCGATTTCGACCGTAATTTCATGGTTGGTTCCGCCTCAAAAATTGTGCGCTCAAGCCATGATAAACTGATAGATGCTATTGAGGCGGGCATGAGCGTGGCAAAGCCGGGGGCGATGATGTGCGATCTATTCGCGGGGATGGCCAAAATAGTGGCCGCTGATGGAGACGCAGTTGCGGACGCGGGGCGGTTGGGACATGGATTGGGGATGCAGCTGACGGAATGGCCTTCGATCATTCAGGCGGATCGCACGGTTTTGAAACCGGGTATGGTTTTGACGCTAGAGCCTTCGGTGGAAACCAAGGACGGGCGCATCATGGTGCATGAGGAAAATATCGTGATCACCCCCGAGGGGGCTGAATTTCTCAACAAGCCTGCCAGCCGTGTGGTGCAAGAGATATGAGCGCTTACACGTATACCTTAACGCCTGATGGCGCTTGTCCCTTAGGGCTCATCGTGTTGCGCGCTGACGAGACGATCGAACAGGACATGCGTCGCTTGCTGGGGAGGGCATCACCGCTTGTGACGCGGGTGGCAAGCGGGACAAGTGTGACGTCAGAAAGTCTTCAGCAGATGGCGAATGAGATAACGGGGGCAGCGGCCTTGTTGCCCCAAGGGTTAGAGTTTTCAGGGATCGGATATGGATGCACCTCAGGCACGGCGCAGATTGGCGTGGCGCAAATTGAGAGGTTGGTAAAGGCGGGCGCGAACACACATAGTGTTAGCGAACCTGTGACCGCCTTGCTGGCTGCATGCCGTCATCTTGGCCTCAAGCGGTTGGCATTTTTGACGCCGTATATCGCAGAAGTCTCTGAACAGTTGCGCAAGACATTGGATGAAGCTGGGATCGAGACACCTGTTTTGGGAAGTTTCCATGAAGAGGTTGAGGCGAATGTGGTTCGCATTGACGCCGATTCAATTAGCGCCGCTGCGCTTGATCTGTGCAAAGGGGCGGATGTGGATGGGCTGTTTATGTCTTGCACAAACCTGCGCACGCTAGATGTGATCGAACCGCTTGAGCAAAGCCTTGGCATGCCGGTGCTCAGCAGTAACCTTGTGCTGGCATGGCACATGTCACGCATTGCAGATGTAGCGTTCTTAGGGCGGGGACGGCTTGCGGAGCAGACCTAGCCCCTTTGTATCAAGAGCTTAACGTGTCTCGGCAAAGAACTCTAAATCGTCGACACGGTTCAATGTTAAACGCTCAAGGCAAACAAATTGCAGCAAGGGTTGTATTGAGCCGCCACGCGCGATTGTGCTTTCTGCCAGACAAGCCTGATCACGAAAGGTGATCCAGCTGCGTTGGGCTTGTCGCAACATGTCCTCGCTTGGTTCTTCATTGTTATAAAGCTCACTATCGCGCCTTTTGGCGGTTGCGACGGCCGTTTTCCAAACTTGATTTAACAGGGAATCCGCCGAGGCAAACGCACGAGAGGCGCAATCGTTCATATCGATTTGTGTTAGTGGCTCAGCACAATCGGGTGCTTGGGCACCTGCGACACTTGGGAAAGCGACGGAGTTAACGCAAAGGCCAAGCGCGATGGCGGTAAGTAAGGATTTCATTGTAAATTCGGCTTTCGTTAAAAGAAAATTTTAATGCTTTGTTCATACAGTCTTACGCGTCACGGTTTTGTAGGCAAGAGAAAGCAAAATCCGGCCCTTAGCGTCTTGACCCTTGTTTCGGTTTAACGTACCTCGTCACGTAGCGCGGGTATGGTGAAATGGTATCATAAGAGCCTTCCAAGCTTAAGGCGCGGGTTCGATTCCCGCTACCCGCTCCACTTTACCCTTTTGCTTTGAATTTCTTCCGCTTGTCTGAGGCATTCACGATAATGCGTCAATGCATGTCTTGACCTGCGGTGCGGCGACCGCCAAAACCCCGTGATTGAGTGAATAAGGAAGACCCATGGCCGATCACGCCAAGACTGTTGCTGAAAACACAAACGTATCTGCGCCCAATGCTACGGCTCCCTCTTCAAAAGATGAGCGTGAGAAATCTAAGCGGATAAGCGCTTTGGGTGCTCTTTGGCCATTTATGGGACCCTACCGGATTTTGATGCTGGCCGCTATCTGCGCTCTGGTGTTGACGGCAATGATCTCATTGACCTTGCCGATGGCGGTACGCCGCGTGATCGATAATTTCGGAACCGCTGACAGTACAATCCTTGATCAGTACTTTCTTGCGGCAATCGGCGTAGCGGCACTGTTGGCTGTTGGGACAGGGTTACGTTACGCGTTGGTCACCCGGTTGGGGGAACGTGTGGTTGCGGATATTCGCAAGGCGGTTTTTGACCGCGTGATTGGCATGTCTCCCTCTTTTTATGAAAAGATCATGACGGGCGAGGTTTTGAGCCGCATCACCACGGACACCACATTGATTTTGAGCGTAATCGGATCTTCTGTGTCGATCGCGTTGCGGAACTTTTTGATCTTTATCGGCGGCATGGTGTTGATGATGCTGACCTCAGCAAAGTTAACCGCATTGGTTTTGTTGATCGTGCCATTGGTTGTTGTGCCGATCCTTGTATTGGGGCGCCGCCTGCGGGTGATCAGCCGCGAAAACCAAGACTGGATTGCGGAGTCTTCTGGCAGCGCATCCGAAGCGTTGACGGCTGTTCAGACGGTTCAGGCCTTTACACATGAGGCGATCAGCCGTCGCCAATTTTCCGATGTGACGGAACAAAGCTACGGCGCGGCAATTCGTCGGATCACGACCCGTGCGACGATGACGGTGATTGTTATCTTTTTGATTTTCTCGGGCGTTTTAGGTGTGCTTTGGATCGGCGCAAATGATGTGCGCGATGGTGCGATGAGCTCAGGCGCTTTGATCCAATTCGTCATTTACGCTGTGATGGTTGCGGGGGCTGTTGCCGCCTTGTCTGAAATTTGGGGTGAATTGCAACGCGCGGCTGGTGCAACGGAGCGGTTGGTCGAGCTTTTGCATTCTGTTGATAGCGTTCAAGATTCAGACGCGCCAAAAACACTGAGTGCGCCCATAAAAGGGCAAATCGATCTAGAAAGCGTGAGCTTTGTTTATCCAGCGCGTCCTAATGTCCAAGCTCTAGATCAGGTCGACCTGAGCATTGAACCCGGTGAGACTGTCGCTTTTGTCGGCCCATCAGGGGCGGGTAAAACAACCATAATCCAGATGATCTTGCGGTTTTACGATCCACAGAAGGGGCGCATTCTACTTGATGGGACAGCGCTCACAGATCTTAGTCGCGCAGCCTTTCGCGAACACATTGCTTTGGTGCCACAAGATCCGGTGATTTTTGCGACATCCGCGCTTGAGAATATTCGGTTTGGCAGGCCAGACGCGACTGACGCACAGATCGAGGCCGCTGCAAAAGCGGCTGCGGCGCATGAGTTTATTCAAGGGCTTCCTGAAGGTTATAACAGCCCCTTGGGTGAGCGCGGTGTGATGTTGTCGGGCGGTCAAAAGCAACGGATTGCAATCGCGCGCGCGATTTTACGTGATGCGCCCGTGTTGCTGCTAGACGAGGCGACATCTGCGTTGGACGCAGAAAGCGAACGTTTGGTTCAAGCCGCCGTGGATCGCTTGAGTGCGGATCGCACGACTTTGATCGTAGCGCACCGCTTGGCGACTGTGAAAAAGGCGGACCGCATTATTGTTCTGGACGAGGGGCGGATTGTGGCCTCTGGCAAACATGATGAGTTGGTGGCGCAGGGCGGGCTTTATGCGCGATTGGCTAAGTTGCAATTCACGGATGGAATGGGTGCATAGAGACGGGGCACCCCGATTTTTCTAAGCCCAAAATACCCATCCATGGCGTGAAAAGTGGAGAAACAACTGAACGTTGTCGTTTTGTGGCTTAAGTGACCTTTGGTCAATTGTTTTTACGCTGCGTTCAATTTGAGCAGGATATTTGAAAACCTTGCTTAAATTCCTTTTCCACCCCATCCTTAGACAAAGGGAATATATCGCCCCGTAAGGGGAGAATAAGGGAGGACTACACATGGCTTATGAAGGCATGAATGATCGCAACCGTATCGAATCTGAGATGCCTTGGGAGGCCCGAGATGTGCCAGTGACCCTATATGGGTTGCTCGAACGCACGACGTCTAAATTCCCCAAGCATAACGCGATCAGCTACCAGATTTTCTCCGGTCCGAAAGACAAAGCAGAGACGCTGACTTGGACGCAATTGAAAGATAAGACGACCCAAACCGCGAACTTGTTTCGCTCGCTTGGCGTTGGGCCAAAGGATGTCGTCGCTTATATTTTGCCGAACTGCAACGAGGCTGTTCTTTCGTTGATCGGCGGCGGCGTTGCTGGGATCGCGAACCCGATCAACCCTTTGTTGGACGAAGAACAAATTGGTGCGATCCTGCGTGAAACTGGTGCAAAGGTTGTTGTGACATTGCGCGCGTTTCCAAAGACGGATGTTGCTGAAAAGACGGCTGCAGCGGTCGCTTTGGCTCCTAACGTAAAGACGGTTCTCGAAGTCGATTTGCTGCGCTACGTGACACCGCCAAAAAGCTGGATCATACCGCTTATTCGCCCCAAAGCGAAACCGGCAGTCAGTGCTGTTTACAAGAACTTTAACGCTGAAGTTGCGAAACAAAACACCACGCTTGATTTCGAAGATGTTCAAAAGGATCGCGTCTGTTTTTACTTCCACACCGGTGGGACAACGGGCATGCCTAAGGTGGCGCAACATCTTTACTCGGGCACGATATACAATGGCTGGGTCGGCTCTGAAGTGATGCTGAGCGAAGATGATGTGATGCTCTGTCCATTGCCGTTGTTTCACGTGATGGCATGCCAAGTGATGCTACTTGGGGCTTTGTCCAGTGGGGCACATGTGGTCTTCCCAACACCGCAAGGGTATCGCGGCGAGGGGGTGATGGATAACATCTGGAAATTGACTGAACGCTGGAAAGTGACCTTTATCGTGTCGGTTCCAACGGCACTTGCCGCGATGATGCAGCGTCCTGTGGATGCGGACATCAGCTCAGTAAAAACTGCGTTCTCGGGGTCTGCTCCATTGCCGCTGGAGTTGTTCAAGCGTTTTGAGGAAACAACCAAAGTCACCATCGTCGAAGGCTATGGCATGACCGAGGCGACATGCCTTGTATCTGGCAACCCTGTGGATGGTGTCAAAAAGGTAGGAAGCATTGGTATTCCGTTTCCTTACACTGACGTCAAAATCATCAAAGGCACCGAAGGGGGACCGATTGAGGCCGACGTAGATGAGGTCGGCGAAATTTGTGTTTCAAACCCAGGTGTGTTTGTGGGCAATACCTACACTGAGACCGAAAAAAATAACGATCTGTACTATAACGAAAAATATCTACGTACGGGTGATCTTGGTCGTGTGGATGATGACGGATATATGTGGATCACAGGCCGCGCCAAAGATCTTATCATTCGCGGTGGTCACAACATCGACCCCGCCGAGATCGAAGAGGCGTTGTTGGGTCACCCTGCCGTTGGCTTTGCCGGTGCAATCGGGCAGCCAGATGCCCATGCTGGCGAATTGCCCTGTGCTTTTGTGGAATTGGTAGAGGGCGCGACTGTTACGCCTGAGGAACTGATCGCATTTTGCCAAGAGAATGTGCATGAACGTGCGGCGCACCCCAAACACATCAAGATTATGGATGAATTGCCTAAGACTGCCGTGGGCAAGATTTTCAAACCTGACCTTCGTAAAGACGCCATTACGCGGATTTACAACGAAGTGATGGAAAGCAACGGCCTCGAGTCACGGGTGGTCAATGTTATTGATGACAAAAAGCGAGGGCTTGTGGCACAGATTTCTGCCAATGGCGTATCTGACACGGCGATCAAAACCATTCTTGGCGGTTTTGTTCGGCCTTGGGAACATGCACCAGCTGACGCGGTTGCCGCAGAATAATGGCTGATTACCGCGCTCTTTTGGATGAAGAGGTCTGGGCCTTTTTAGATGAAACGGCGCGGTATTATCCACCTGATGCTGTCGACCTTACCGTGGCGCAGCAACGGGTGGTTTATAACAAGATGTGTAGGGCTTTTGATCAGGGTCGGCCCAAAAATGTTACCGCTCAAGACACGACGTTTGGGGGCGTTTCTTGCCGAATTTACACGGCTGATGATGCATCTTTTGGTACAGTGTTCTTTTGCCATGGTGGTGGCTTTGTGGTGGGCGGTCTCGACAGCCATGACAGTGTGTGCGCTGAGTTCTGTGGAACAACCGGTATGCGCGTCATTGCCGTAGACTATCGCATGTCACCCGAACACCCACATCCCGAAGACTTCCAAGACGCTTGGGCCGCTTTTGAGGCCGTCTGTGAGGCCTATGAGGGGCCGGTCGTATTGTGCGGCGACAGCGCCGGAGGTAATTTGGTCGCGGCCGTCGCGCATTATGCACGAGGGCGTGTAGATGGCCGGATTTCCGGACAATTGCTGATTTATCCGGGTTTAGGCGGTGATCACTCTACGGGCAGCTACCTGACGCATTCTGACGCTCCGGGTCTGAGCACGCGGGATATGGAGTTCTACATGAATATCCGTTCTGGGGGCCATGGTAAGACAGGTGACGCGACCTATGCGCCGCTTCAAGACACGGATTTTAGCAACCTGCCACCCACGGTGGCCATTACAGCTGAATGTGATCCATTGTCGGACGACGGTGGTGCCTATCGTGACGCGCTTTTGGCTGCGGGTGGACAGGCGATTTGGGTGAACGAACAGGGATTGGTCCATGCCTATCTGCGTGCGCGGGCAATGTCTGGTAAAGCACGGGCGAGCTTTGGGCGTATGACTGATAGTCTAACAGCCCTGAGCAAGGGTGAGTTGCCTGACCTTTAGCGTGTCGCTGTGCCCTGAATGCATGATCTATGACAGAAAAGGCTTTGCCTTCATCGTTTCAGGAATTGGTGCTCCGAGCCGCGACAATATGGTTGGGGCCAGTTGGAGCTGATCGATCACGGTGTTCTCGTCAGGTCCCTGCGCGGGGCCAAAGTAATACAATGCAGCGTCTTGTTGTAGTGCGCTGCGCCCACCGTGATGGCCGCGCTCGTCTTGTCCGTGATCAGCTGTGACGACGATCTCATAGCCCGCTGCCCGCCATTGTGTGATGAAAGGGGCGAGCATCTCGTCCATCACAAAACAGGCGTGGTCCATCTCGTGGCTTTCGTGCTGAAAGCGGTGACCCATGCTGTCGAGCGTACAGGTATGCAGCATGCCGTAGTTCAAGCCAAAACGCAGGCACAGGTTGGTGAGCGTGCCAAACAGATCGACATCGCTGGGGGTCATCTGGTTGGCCTTATTGTAACCGGTCATGGTGTGGAAACGGCCATGGTTGATGGTTGTGCTGTCGGCCTCATCGTATTCGATGTCACGGACAAAATCGAAAGGGTGGCGGTTGAAGAATTCGGACCAAAACGAATGGGCAACCGCACCTGTTACGCCACCAGCCAATCGGGTTTGGGAAAACACATCTGGGTGGGATAAGCGAAATACATTGCCATTGCCGGTACAGCCATGTTTTGCAGGGGTGACCCCTGTATGGATAGACGCGTAACAGCTGGCCGAGATAGAGGGGAGAACGGATTTAATCTTCCAAACTCTCGCATCGCCTGCATCAACCCAGCCCTCAAGATTGCCAAACAAGCGACGCCAATTGCGGTAGGGAACACCGTCCAAGATAATGAGCAGAAGTTTGTTGTCCATTGCGGTTCTCCGGTAGGGTTCCTGTATAGGAGGCCAGCTGCGCGCAAGGCGCAATCGAAATTTCACATGCCTAGGGTTTTGATGTGGTGGCACGGCTTTCGAATTAAGTATCACGGCTTCGTGATTGGCGACCTCCTCGGGGTAGTGCGTATTTTGAACCAGTAATTGTCACGGAGCGTACAATGGCCAAATCTAGTAAAACCCGCAAATCTAAGTCTAAGAAAAAAGATCCGGTCGCGGCAGCGCCTACGCGGCGTGACACGTTGAAACTGCTCCGAAATGGTGGGATCGGCGTATTGGCTGTTGGCGCTGTCGGGTACTTTGGTGTTGGCTCATATCAGGCCCATGCTGCTGAGCATGATCTTTCCCGCGTAGGGCAGGGTCATCCGGTCGTGGTACAAATTCACGACCCCTCGTGCCCGATTTGCACGGCCCTACAAAAAGAGGCGCGCAAAGCGGTCAAATCACTTGATGACGAAATGGTATTTTTGGTCGCCGATATCACGACAGATGTGGGGCGCGAATTTGCGGTGCGATATGGCGTTGGGCATGTGACGTTGTTGTTGTTCGATGGCGCTGGTGCACGCAAACAAACGTTGCAAGGCATGCGCGAAAGCGAAGAGCTGACGCCGATCTTTCAAGATCACTTTGCCGCGGGCTAAGGATCGTTGCTAGAATGAAAAAAGGGACGCGACGGTGACCCGCCGCATCCCTCGATTACTTTGTGTGTGGCGTTAGTTGCCGCCGCTGGCCATCTTACGATTGGCGATCACGTCTTCTAACCAACCCAGTTTCATCTCAGGTACTGAGGACAGCAGAAGATCCGTGTAATCATCAAATGGCGGTGAGAGCACATCGGTCTTTCCACCGTAACGCGCAACAGAGCCTTGATACATCACAGCGATGCTGTCGGCGATTGCGCGCACTGTTGCCAGGTCGTGGGTGATGAACAGATAGGCGACATTCTCGGATTTTTGGAGATTGAGCAGGAGCTTGAGAATACCATCCGCGACCAGCGGATCGAGCGCCGATGTGACTTCATCGCAGATGATCAGCTTTGGCTTTGCAGCCAGTGCACGCGCAATACAAACACGCTGCTTTTGGCCACCAGACAGCTCAGCAGGGTAGCGGTCAATAAAGCCGTCCCCCATTTCGATTTCATCCAGCAGTTCCTTGATCCGCTTTTGTTTCTCTGCACCTTTCAGGCCAAAGTAGAACTCGAGCGGGCGACCGATGATCGTGCCCACGGTCTGACGTGGGTTCATCGCTGTGTCGGCCATTTGATAGATCATTTGCAACTCACGCAAATCATCTGGCGTGCGGTTGGCAAGGTCCGAAGACAATGTCCGACCATCAAAGTGCACACTGCCCTGAGAGGCCGGTAGAAGCCCTGTGATGACCCGTGCAAGCGTTGACTTGCCTGAGCCCGATTCACCAAC
>JALZUL010000145.1 GCA_023301665.1 Ascidiaceihabitans sp. | reverse complement strand
GTGGTGGCTGGCCCAAGTTGCCCCGCATCATGTCCACAACTGAATCTGGGAATGCGACGTCTTTGTTTGGGTCTTCGACTTCTGTGCGTGAAAGGCCTTGTGAAACCATCATCAGTGCCATGTCACCCACAACTTTGGAGGACGGTGTCACTTTGACGATGTCACCAAACATTTGGTTCACGTCCGCATAGGTCTGCGCCACTTCATGCCAGCGCTCTTCCAGGCCCATTGAGCGTGCTTGCGCTTTCAGGTTGGTGAACTGACCGCCGGGCATTTCGTGCAGGTATACCTCAGAGGAGGGGGCCTGCATGCCGCTTTCAAACGCTGCATAGTGATCACGTACAGCTTCCCAGTAATCGGAAATGCCGCGGATCGCGTTGATGTCTAGACCAGTGTCACGGTCTGTGTGCTGAAGGCTTTCAACCACTGTACCAAGTGTGGCTTGTGACGTGTTGCCTGACAATGCATCCATGGCGCAATCAACCGCGTCCACGCCTGCTTCGGCTGCCGCAAGGATCGTCGCAGTTGCAACACCAGCAGTGTCATGGGTGTGGAAGTGGATTGGCAAGCCAACCTCTTGCTTCAAAGCGCGAACAAGAACACGTGCAGCTGCGGGCTTAAGCAAGCCGGCCATGTCTTTCAGGCCCAGAATATGTGCGCCAGCGGCCTTTAACTCGTTGCCCATGGCAACATAGTATTTCAGGTCGTACTTGGCGCGATCTGGATTCAGGATATCGCCGGTGTAACAAATCGTACCTTCACAGACTTTGTTCTGCTCTTGCACAGCGTCCATCGCGACACGCATGTTTTCAACCCAGTTAAGGCTGTCAAACACGCGGAATACATCGACGCCTGTGTTGGCTGCCACACGTACGAAATCTTGTACAACGTTGTCAGGGTAGTTTGTGTAACCAACGCCGTTGGCCCCACGCAGCAACATTTGCGTCATCAAGTTTGGCATGGCTTCGCGCAGGTCACGAAGACGCTGCCATGGGCATTCTTGCAAGAAACGATAGGCCACATCGAAAGTCGCGCCGCCCCAGCATTCCATCGAGAACAGCTGTGGCATGTTCGCAGAATACGCGGATGCCACTTTGATCATGTCGTGGCTGCGCATACGGGTCGCAAGCAATGACTGGTGACCGTCACGCATTGTGGTGTCGGTGATCAATAGCTGCTTTTGAGCCTTCATCCAGTCGGCAACAGCTTGAGGGCCTTTTTGCTCTAGTAGATTGCGCGTGCCCATTTGCGCCTCACCCAGCAAGGCTGGCGGCTTAGGAGCCTTCAGATCGGTACGTGGTTTCGGACGATCCTTAACCTCTGGATGGCCGTTAACTGTGATGTCAGCGATATAGGTCAAAACCTTGGTGCCACGGTCACGACGGGCTTTGAACTGGAACAGTTCCGGTGTCTCGTCGATGAACTTGGTGTGGTAGGTGTTGTCCAGGAACGTAGGATGCTTGAGCAAGTTTTCCACAAACGCGATGTTGGTTGAAACGCCGCGAATACGGAATTCGCGCAGGGCACGGTCCATACGAGCGATCGCCAACTCTGGAGTTTGGGCTTTGGCGGTCACTTTCACCAAAAGGCTGTCGTAAAAGCGCGTGATAACACCACCTGCATAGGCCGTGCCGCCATCAAGGCGGATGCCCATGCCGGTCGCCGTACGGTATGCTGTCAAGCGGCCGTAATCAGGGATAAAGTTATTTTGCGGATCTTCGGTGGTGATCCGTGTTTGCAGCGCATGACCCGTCAAGACGATCTCGGATTGATCGTTTTTACCAGTCGCTTCTTGAATGGTTTTGCCTTCGGCGATCAGGATTTGCGCCTGAACGATGTCGATGCCTGTGACTTCTTCGGTTACAGTGTGTTCCACTTGGACACGTGGGTTCACTTCGATGAAGTAGAATTTACCGGTTTCCATATCCATCAAGAATTCGACGGTACCGGCGCATTCATAGTTCACGTGCTTACAGATTTTATATCCGAGTTCACAAACCTCGGTGCGCTGCTCTTCGGTCAGGTAAGGGGCAGGGGCACGTTCAACCACTTTTTGGTTGCGGCGCTGAACGGAACAGTCGCGCTCAAACAAATGGAACATGCCGCCCATGGTGTCCCCAAGGATCTGAACCTCAACGTGACGGGCCCGCATAATCATCTTTTCAAGGTAACCTTCGCCGTTACCAAAGGCAGATTCGGCCTCGCGACGGCCTTCAAGTACCTTTTCTTCGACTTCATCCTCTGAGAAAATAGGGCGCATTCCGCGTCCACCGCCACCCCAGGAGGCTTTGAGCATCAAGGGATAACCGACTTCGGCCGCTTCCTTTTTGATCGCCTTCATGTCGTCGCCAAGAACTTCGGTCGCAGGTATGACTGGCACGCCAGCTTCCATTGCCACACGGCGAGCGGAGGCCTTATCGCCAAGAGCACGCATTGTTGCCGCTTTGGGGCCGATGAACGTGATGCCGTTTTGCTCGCAAGCATCTACAAATTCTGGATTTTCTGACAACAAGCCATAGCCTGGGTGAATGGCATCTGCGCCACATTCGCGGGCAACTCGGATGATTTCGTCGATGCTGAGGTACGCGGCAACGGGGCCCATGCCTTCGCCGATGCGGTAAGCTTCATCTGCCTTGAAACGGTGCAAGCCTAGCTTGTCTTCTTCGGCATAAACGGCAACCGTTTTTTTGCCCATTTCGTTGGCGGCGCGCATGATGCGGATTGCGATCTCTCCTCGGTTTGCGATGAGGATCTTGTTGAATTCGGTCATAGCGACAGTCCTTTTAGGGAAGTTGCGGCGGCTTTTATGATGTTTTCACGACGTGGTAAACTCGTAGTTTTGGGTAGCGTGGCAGTAACAGCGCAATGATCGCGTTAACATTAGCCGCAATGCAGCATTTTTTACCATAGTTGCGCGTATTGTTGTCCTCATCGATCCATTTAATTTTATATTAAGGATCAATGGCTGTGAAGAAATGGTTTTGGCAGTTCTTTGAGCGTGCGCGCCCCGAGTTGACCCATATTGGCCTCAAGGTCTTTGGTCAGCATATCGGCAAGATGGGCAGGGCCTTGTTCGCCAAGAGCTCCAAGCGCGTAGTGCCATGCGCGACCCATCATGACAAAATCAGCGCCAGATGCCAGCGCGCGTAAGATATCAAGGCCGCTTTCAATTCCGCTATCAAAGATGAGGGGCAGGGACGTCGCAGCTTTTATTGCTGGCAAAACATCGATGGCAGCTGGTGCCCCGTCAAATTGACGCCCGGCATGATTGGAGACCCAAATAGCGTCGGCACCTATTTTCTGAAGCTGTTCTGCATCCTGGGGGCGTAGAACCCCTTTGATCACAAAGGGGCCGTCCCACGCATCGCGCAACCATCTCACGTAGTCCCAATCCGGAGAGGTGCGCAACAAATACCCAACATGAGCCGTCGTGGGTAACCCTTTTTGCGTTGATCGTGTTGTTGCTACGTTTGCGTATTTGTCCAACATTTTCATGTGAGGCATTCCATGGAGTAGAGTGCCTAACGCCCACGTAGGTGTTTGTAGAACCTGTGCCATAAGCCGAGGAGTGAGTTTTGGAGGGCTGGTCAGGCCGGATCGTGTTTGCCGCTCGCGCCGTGACGCAACTGGAACATCAACCGTTAGAACAAGTGTTTTGAAGCCAGCGGCTTTTGCACGTTCCAACATGTCAGTGCGAATGGCCTCGTCACGCGGGGGGTACATTTGAAACCATGCGTGCTCGCCC
>JALZUL010000144.1 GCA_023301665.1 Ascidiaceihabitans sp. | reverse complement strand
GGCACGCGCGGCATAGACGCCAGCGGTATAGCCTGCTGGACCTGAGCCGATGATAAGTACTTTGGTTTTGCGTGTTTCGCCCATGTGGACCCCCGGATGACATATGTATTCTTTGAGCCAGTAATAACGGGCAGAGCAGGGGGGAGGAACCCCACATTTACAACAGTTACGTGAGACTGGTATCCTAGTTTTTGTAAGATTGTTGCGCGTTTGTGAAATATTATTGCGCACATTGCAGTCTGTGCTACAATAACCGCGAATTCAAAGAGGTACAAAATTATGGCGGGCACACGGCTTGATCCGATTGATCGTAAAATCTTGGCTGAGCTGCAAGCGGATGGGCGCATGACCAATGTAGAGTTGGCCAAACGTGTAGGCATTTCCGCGCCGCCTTGTTTGCGCCGCGTACGTACCCTAGAAGAAAATGGCTTTATCAAAGGGTATCATGCCGAGGTGAATGCCAAAGAACTGGGCTTTGAGGTTCAGGTTTTCGCAAATGTTGGGCTGGCGTCGCAGGCTGAAAGTGATCTCAGCGCCTTTGAAACCAAATGCAAATCTTGGCCATTGGTGCGAGAATGTCATATGTTGAACGGTGAAGTGGATTTTATCCTGAAATGTGTGGCACCCGATCTTTCCAGCTTTCAAACCTTTTTGACCGGTGAACTGCTGACCACACCTAATGTGGCCAGCGTTAAAACATCACTCGTTATTCGCGGTGAAAAGGACGAGCCGGGCGTCCCCTTCGATGTCTTGGAAGAGCGTCTACTGAAAGACGCCTAATCGGCTCAGTTGGCGAGCGTGGCTTCCAGCTCGGGGGCACGTGGGTACGCCAATGGGCCGAAATCTCTTGCGTGTGCGATATGTGGGAACATGGATAGGAAAAGATCACGCGTTGTGTGGCTCACACTGCGTAACGCTTTGTTTCCAGGGTGAAAAGTTTCCATCTCCATGCCGCCGACTGTTATGGCTGCATGGCGCTCTAGGCACAGGTGGAACATGCGCACGGGCGTTGGTGGGCAGACTTCGATTACATTAACACCGTCAACAAATTCGCGGGCCAACGAAAAGATCTGGTTAGGAGCCGTGTCGCCGCGCAAATGTTGTGGCGTCTGAAGAAGACGGGCAGAGGGCCCTACCGTTAGGAAAGAAGACGGGCGAGAGGGGCCAAAGGTGTCGGCCATAATGCGGATCAAAGGCGTGCGTCGTTCGCGACCAGCAGGTACGATCGTGCTAGAACCAATCCACAACACCTTTGCGGGTTCGCCTGTTGTGGTGCTGATCATGTCACCTGGCTGAAGGTCTTCGACCGCAGTATGCCCATTGGGAGTACTCACAAGAGCGCCCATTGCGAAAGCGGAAAAGGCGTCATCGAACAGCGGCAAAACAGGCGTTTTGTGTTGTGCAATATGCAATCTATTGTCGGCTTTAAGTGCCGCAACCTCGAAATTACGTGTCATTGGTATGCTCGCACGTGTTTGCGTAGCACGGATCTGCGGCCGCGGGGGAGTTGATACATACTGCTTTGGCGCAGCTAAAGAGATCGTCATGCGAAATACCTCGTTAAGGTTCCACATCTGAAGCCGGCCCCCACCAGCAACATCAGACGCATTGTTTATGTGTCTTGATGCGACATTAATCTCGTTTGGATGGGGGTATTGTCAAAACTAATCGAACACTGGTGCCAATTTTTCGATCAATTCACGCATTTGGGGGCGTTTGTTTCCGTAATCTAGACCCTGCTCGCCATATTTGGGTCCAAAAATTAAGCCCGCCCTCGCGAATCGCGAGAACGGGCAGGGTACTCGTTAACAACAAAACAGGTAGAAAGTGCGGCAGCTCTTTCTGATTAAGCGGCGTGATCTCTGGATTGGACTTGTGATTTACGCTTAGCGATAAAACGGGCGCGTAGTGTTCCGCGCGTCCACGGCATGACTGCCTTTTCTTTTGCAGCAGTTTCGCAAACAGATTTGATAAAGCGTGTGTTCGTTTTCATAGTCATTCTCCAGCTCGATTGTGGTGGATCGTTTTCAATCCGTTGTTGAAGCCAATATGATGACTGAATGGGGTGGTATTAGGGCTAAAGGTAAAAAAGTTCGACGAAACTGGCAGGTGTTTACCACAAATTGTGTCAGGTCTGCCTCGTCTATTACGGTATGAAAATATAGGCTTTTAAGGCGGTACTGAGGCGTTTCACCTAAAGCGAGAAACAATGGTGGCAACATCACGACAATTGATGCCCGATTTGTGCCTAATTTTAGAGAGAGATCGCTGCGATCAGCCGTCCGTAGTCGGCCTCTTTTTGATGAACGCTTCGGCGATACGAATAGAATCTATCTGGGTCGCTGTAAGTACAGTGTCGCGTCCACTCTGCATTCGCAATCCCGGTCGCGCGAAGGCATTTTAATCCAAAGGCAGGCAAATCAAATTGCATGCGGTCTTCGTGACCGGCCGCAAAGAAGCGCGCGTTTTCTGGGTCTTCATTGACGAAGCTGTCCATAAACTCGGGACCGACCTCATAGGCGCGTTGACTGATGCACGGACCAATAACAGCACTGATATTTGAGCGTTTTGCGCCAAGTGCCAGCATCGCTTCTACGGTTTGATCCAAAACGCCGTCCAAGGCACCACGCCACCCTGCGTGTGCGGCGCCAATAACGCCCGCTATGGGGTCTGAAAACAAGACGGGTTGGCAATCAGCGGACAAAACCGAAAGCGCAACACCTTCGGTTGCTGTAACCATTGCATCAGCCTTTGGGCGTCTTGTATCGGGTTCTGTCACTGTTAAGACATCCGCGGAATGGATTTGATGAACCCCCATAAGATTATTGGTGGGAACTTGCATGGCTTGTGCAACACGGGCACGATTGATCGCGACGGCTTCGGTTTGGTCCGTGCTGCCAGTCCCACAATTTAGGCCAGAAAAAATACCAGAAGAGGCACCGCCTTTACGGCTGAAGAAACCATGGCGTGTTGGCCCCAAAACGTCAGAGGTCAGAATTTCTAATGTCATGCTTCTAATCCGGCAGGTGGGGAGCCCTCATTGGGATAGAGCCCCATTACTTTAAACAGGTTTCCCATTTCCTCTGGGTGGGTCAAGCGTTTATGCGCCAAGATATGAGAGTTAAGGGCTTCCCCTTGCATATTTTGGGCGAGTGCTTGGGCGCGTTGCGTAATGCCAAGTCGCTCTAGAAAGACACCCTGCGGTGTGACGCGGCTAAAAGCGCAGGGCAGGGATAGGCTAAGGGCTTCGAAATCGACATGAGCGGTCAGGTCGGCTTGCCCCGCGTGCACAAGAGGATCGACTGGTGTGTGGTTTTTGAGGGCCTGTAGCGTGTCGCCAAGACTGCGCCAATCACCATAATCGATGATCAATGCGGCCCCGCCATAGTCTTGGATGTTTTGTCCAAGATGGGCCACGACGGCGCAAGAGGCCGCGCATTCCTCGATCAGATCACCGTCTTTGGTATCCTCAAGACGGTGTGCCAAGGCCGGTTGTGGTTGAGATGGCCCAAGCCCAAATGAAAGCGCATTGTCTACGATACCAACTTGACGCTCACGCCATCCATTGCCCTCGCGTACAAATTGGCGAATGGGAAGGGCGTCGAAAAATTCGTTTGCGACGGCAAAGTTGGGCGCGGCTGGCAGCTGCGAAACATCATCAATCCATTGTGGGGCGTAACCTGCCAATGACTGGGCTTGTTGGGCTCTTAGTTTTTGTGAAGCTTCAAGCATGACAATGTTGGCGGCTTCGTGGAAACCGTTCACGCCTTTAGTGGCCCGCAACAGATCAGCCATGAGCGTGCCGCGCCCGGGGCCAAATTCTGTTAAAGTAAAGGAGGGGGGGGACCCTTGATCGAGCCAGCTTTGAGCCAGAGACAACCCTAAAAGTTCGCCAAACATCTGCGAAATTTCGGGGGCGGTTATAAAGTCGCCTGCGCTGCCGAAAGGATCTTGAGTGGTGTAATAGCCAAACTCAGGGTGCAGCAGGCAATCTGACATGAAATCAGAGACGCGTATTGGGCCACTCGCTGCGATTTGCGCGATGAGAAGCTCTTGGAGGCTCATGCCGCTTTGGCGGCTTTACGTCGCGCTTGGATGACCAAGTAAGCGCCGATGATGACCATCGGGATGGACAGGATTTGCCCCATGGTGAGGCCGTATCCACCCAGCTCAAAAGCAAGACCTAATGGGTTGCCGTCAGAAACAAACTGCGCGTCTGGTTGGCGCACAAATTCGACAAGGAAGCGTGCCAAACCATACCCCGCAAAGAAGGTCCCTGCGATAAGGCCGGGGGTTTTATAAGCGTTGCGACGCCATGCCAGCCAAAGCAAGAGGCCACCCAGAACAAAGCCCTCAAGCAGGGATTCATACAGCTGTGAAGGGTGGCGTGCACATAGGCCGATAACATCTGGGCAAAACTGGGCGGCTTGCGTTGGAAACGCGACACCCCATGGCAGATCGGTCGGACGGCCCCAGAGCTCAGCGTTGATGAAGTTTGCAAGGCGCCCGAGCAATAGGCCGGGTGGTACGCCTAAGGCCATAACGTCGGCAGTGCTGAGCTTTGACAATGCGTTGCGTTTTGTAAAGATTAGGCCCGCGACAATAACGCCCAAAAGACCACCGTGGAAGGCCATGCCACCTTGCCAGATAAACAGGATCTCTGCGGGGTTTGAAAGGTAGTAGGCCGGTTGGTAGAAAAAGACATAGCCAAGTCGCCCGCCCAAAATCACCCCCAAGATCATCCAGGTCAACAGATCTTCGATTTGAGTGGGGGTCATGACTGGTTTTTCACTGAGCCAGAGGCGGGTGGCTTTGACGGTCATAACGGACAAGCGCCACCCGATCAAAATACCCGCGATATAAGCCAATGCATACCAACGTAGTGCAAATTCAAAGCCGAAAACGTCGAATGCGAAAATTTCGGGCGCGATATTGGGGAAAGGGATCAATGCGGTCATGTGCGTCTGAATGCCTCTGCGGGATAAGGGAAGTCAACCTTGCACTAAAGGCTCTGTATGCCCATATAGTCCTTAAGAGCTTAGGAGAGAAGAGCATGCAAGCCCGCGGTAAAATTTTTGACGATATCTCACAACTGATGACCAACGCCATGGGTGTTGCACAAGGGGCCAAGGACGAAGCTGGCAACGCGATGAGCTCTATGATGGATCGCTGGCTGGCGGATCGTGATTTCGTGACGCGTGAAGAGTTTGATGCGGTACGGGCTATGGCCCAAAAAGCCCGCGAAGAAAACGACGCACTTGCGGCCCGGATTGCGGCGCTGGAAGCGAAATAGTCTTTCGTTAGGCTAAAAATCCCAACACTGTGTGAGGGCGAAGATGATGGTGAAACTGTCTGTTCGATAGTGTCTATCTGATCACCTGTCTGGTTTGAGATCACTCCCACCATTGGCCCACCATTGGGCGCGTGTGTTTCGGGCATGACTTCACAGATCGTTTGAAAACGTCATGCTGCGTGATGTTTTTTGCATCCGATCTTAACACTATTTCAATGTTGAATGCTGTTGTGTTTGGCATTTTGTCTTG
>JALZUL010000143.1 GCA_023301665.1 Ascidiaceihabitans sp. | reverse complement strand
TCTTCCGATCTGGCGACCATGCCTCGTAGTCAGAGCGTGACGCCGGAGCGGCGCGACGGATTGATCCAGATGGCGCATAGGCCTTTGCTGTCCCTGTCAGGTTCTCTTGATGGGGTTTTTCCCATGACTTACGCACCAATGGTCTTTCGGTTGGTGGCTCATCCCATGTCCGGTGTAACCAGCCATGCCATTCAGGATCAACGCGGCTTGCTTCCGCTTCGCCATTAAAGATCACCCAGCGCTTTGAATCATCACTGTTGTGGTAAAAGATATTACCCTGCACGTCTTCGCCAACTCTGACGCCTTTGCGCCAAGTGAACAGTTGCGTGTTTAGTGTTTGACCGTCCCACCACGTTACCGCGCGAAACAATGTGTTCAAAATGCCCATAAGTCAGCCTCCGACGTTCGATTCTTGGTATGCCGTATCCGTGCCCCGCCGTCCAGTGACAAGCAGAGCAATTGCTCAGCTCGGCAAGATTGCGGTCACTTCGATCTCAATCTTGTATTTCGGGTCGATCAAACCACATTCAATCATTGTAGCCGCTGGCGGTGTTTCGCCAAATACTTTGGCAAGAGTTGGCCAACACGCTTCGAAATCCGAAGCCTTCGGAAGCATATAGGTCACCCGCACTGTATGTGCAAAATCAGTGCCCGCATCGACCAGCGCCTTTTCGATCACCTCAAGAGCCGACTGGCATTGCTCTTCAACCGTATCACCCTGCCCCACAGTTCCAGCGACATGGACAAAGCCACCTGCAACAACCGCGCGGCAATATCCGATCTTTGCTTCAAATGGTCCGCCAGAAAAAATACGTTTCATTCTTACTATATCCCGTTTTGATCGGAGGCACTGACCCCAATGCCATCAGTAGACAAACAAAAGGCGGGCCTTAGCCCGCCTTTCTTATATTTCGTATATCAGAAGTTACCCTGCTGAAGCCGGTTCTTTTTCGCTCTCAGCATGGATCATCAATGGAGCTGCATCTGATGTCACCGCTTCTTCATTCACAACGACCTCGGTTACGCTGTCCATACCCGGTAGATCAAACATCGTATCCAGTAAGATTTCCTCTAGGATAGAGCGCAAGCCACGTGCGCCTGTTTTTCGCTCGATCGCTCGTTTGGCAATTGCACTCAGCGCGTCCTCGGTAAAGGTCAGTTGCGTTTCTTCTAACTCAAACAAACGCTGGTACTGTTTGACCAAAGCATTCTTTGGCTGAGACAAAATCGTAATCAGAGCGTCTTCATCCAGATCTTCAAGCGTTGCCAATACAGGCAAACGGCCAACGAATTCAGGAATCAAGCCGAACTTCAACAGATCTTCGGGCTCAAGATCAGTAAAGATCTCGCCAATACCGCGGGTTTCATTATCACGAACATCCGCACCAAAGCCCATAGCAGACCCTTTTCCGCGCGCCGCGATAATCTTATCTAGACCTGCGAAAGCACCACCACAGATGAACAAGATGTTTGTGGTATCAACTTGCAAGAATTCCTGCTGCGGGTGCTTACGCCCACCTTGCGGAGGTACAGATGCAACCGTCCCTTCCATAAGCTTCAACAGGGCTTGCTGAACGCCTTCGCCCGATACGTCACGGGTGATCGATGGGTTCTCAGATTTGCGAGTGATCTTATCAACTTCATCGATGTAAACGATGCCGCGCTGCGCACGCTCAACGTTGTATTCAGATGATTGAAGCAGCTTTAGGATGATGTTTTCAACATCTTCACCAACATAGCCCGCTTCTGTCAATGTTGTCGCATCCGCCATCGTAAACGGCACATCCAGAATACGCGCCAAGGTCTGCGCCAAAAGCGTTTTACCGCAACCGGTTGGCCCCATCAGCAAGATATTCGATTTCGCCAATTCAATATCGCCACCCTTTTGGGCGTGATTGAGACGTTTGTAGTGATTGTGTACGGCTACAGACAAAACGCGTTTTGCAACGGCCTGACCGATCACATAATCATCAAGTACTTCGCAGATATCTTTAGGTGTCGGAACGCCGTCAGTGGCTTTTAGCCCAGACGCCTTTGTCTCCTCACGGATAATATCCATGCAAAGCTCAACACATTCATCACAGATGAACACGGTTGGGCCCGCAATAAGCTTGCGCACCTCATGCTGGCTTTTACCACAAAAGCTGCAATACAGAGTGTTTTTGCTGTCGCCGCCGGAGTTAGATGCCATGATAACCCTTTCAGGTTTTTACGTTTCACTATGCGCCGTTCTGACGCGAAATAACTAGGTTCTACCTAACTTAGGCCAGCCCCGAATGGTCCACAATCGCTAAATCTTCACGATCAACTTTTCGGGGCCGCCTTGTGAGGCCGATTGTACTTACGCTTCTTCGTCATCACTTTTAGAGCGGTTCTCGACGATTTCGTCGATCAAGCCCCATTCTTTGGCTTCTTCAGGTGACATAAAGTTATCCCGTTCGAGACCTTCTTCAACCTTTTCAAGGCTGTTCCCCGTGTGCTTGACATAGATTTCGTTCAAGCGGGTTTTAAGCTTTTGGGTTTCTTGCGCATGGATCATAATGTCAGTGGCTTGCCCCTGATATCCACCAGAGGGCTGGTGTACCATTACGCGGCTGTTCGGGAGCGAAAAGCGCATGCCCTTTTCACCAGCTTGCAACAACAAGGATCCCATAGAGGCCGCTTGACCAATCACCAAAGTCGACACCTTCGGACGGATGTACTGCATTGTGTCGTAGATCGACAGACCTGACGTTACCACGCCCCCTGGTGAGTTGATGTACATGCTGATCTCTTTCGACGGGTTCTCCGCCTCAAGGTGCAACAACTGCGCCACGATCAAAGATGACATGCCGTCATGCACAGGACCGTTCAAAAAGATGATCCGTTCTTTCAGCAGGCGCGAGAAAATATCATACGCGCGTTCCCCACGGCTTGTTTGCTCAACAACCATTGGGACAAGGGTGTTCATATACGTGTCGATAGGATCGTTCATAAAAGGCCTGCTTGCGTTAAAGTCTGGTGGGACCATACCCTCCAATACGTTACTCGAATCTTAGTATCGCTGCTTGGGAGCTGCAAGGGGGCTGGGCCATCTAATGCGTTAACTTTCGGATCACGCAGCAGCGATTACTTGGAAAAACCATAGCCTCATTCAAAAAACAGTCATTAAACGGTCACCACCCTGTTACATATTTCCCCGAGTAATTTGGCACGGATTCTACGCAGCCTTTGATCTGCATTTCTCAGCATGGAGCCAAAAATGGACCGCCAGGATATCATCAACGACCCCGAAAATGGAAACAAAGCTGAAAGCTATGAAGCGTTCGACGACATTCCAACGAACCCGAACCTAAGCCGCACAATCGGAGACGTCATTAACACGCGTTATGGCCGTCGCGATGTTTTGCGGGGCGCGCTTGGTGTTTCCGCGACCACCGCGCTTTTCGGAACATCTGCGTTAATTGCCCCCAATGAGGCGGCAGCCGCGCCAACAAACCGTTATAACTTTAGCGAATTGGCATGGGGCAACGACGAAACCCACCACATCGCCGACGGCTACAATGCGGATGTGCTTTTGCGTTGGGGCGATCCGATAACGGCCGATGCCCCAGAATTTGACGTTATGAACCAAACCGCAGCAGCGCAGTTGCAACAATTTGGGTACAACAATGACTACGTTGGCTTCACGTCCCTCAATGACAGCGGCACACGCGGATTGCTTTGCGTGAATCACGAATACACCAATGAAGAGGTCATGTTCCCCGGTCTTGGTCGTCAAGATCGCGACGGTTTCAAAGGTATGACACCAGAATTGATCGACATCGAAATGGCTGCACACGGCGGTACTGTGGTCGAGATCGAGCAGAAAAATGGCACTTGGGCTGTCGTTCGCGATGGCCAATACAATCGCCGCATCACGCCGTTAAATACAGAAATGACCTTCTCCGGTCCCGCCGCTGGTCACAAACGCATGCAAACCAATGCCGATCCTGCGGGCATGACTGTAATTGGCACCATGAATAACTGTGCTGGCGGTATGACCCCTTGGGGCACCTACCTGATGGCAGAAGAGAACTTTCATGGTTATTTCTGGACCGACAAATTGGATGCCGAAGGGAAACCAGACATCTCAGCCCAGCCCGAAGCCAAACAAATGAAGCGTTACGGCGTTCCGGGTCGTTGGTATGCATGGGGCACGCAATACGACCGCTTTAACATCGACAAAGAGCCAAACGAGCCAAACCGCTTTGGCTGGATTGTTGAGGTAGACCCACGTGATCCATCCGCAAAGCCGGTCAAACATACAGCTTTGGGTCGTTTCCGTCATGAAGGCGCTGAAACAACAGTTTCCAAAGATGGCCACTTGGTGATCTATTCCGGCGACGACAACCGCTTTGACTATCAGTACAAATACGTCTCTGGTGGCAAAGTTAGCGACGATCGCGCTGCAAACTCTGCGCTTCTTTCAGACGGCACGCTTTACGTGGCGCGCTTTGATGAAGACGGCACAGTGGTTTGGATGCCGCTCACCTTTGGTAACGGCCCACTGACAGCGGCGAATGGTTTCAACGATCAAGGGGATGTCATGATCGACACCCGCCTTGCGGCTGATCTTTTGGGCGCAACCCCAATGGACCGACCAGAAGATGCACAACCACGCGGCGACGGCACAGCTTATATCATGCTGACCAACAACAGCCGCCGCAAACCAGAGCAGGCGGATGCTGCCAATCCGCGCGCTGACAGCTCATTTGGTCACATCATCGAGATCAAGGAAGACAACGGTGATCACGCAGCGGCCAAAGGCACTTGGTCAATTCTGGTCAAATGTGGAGACCCTGCAATCGCCGATGTCGGTGCGCAATGGAACCCAGAAACATCTGCAAACGGTTGGTTCGGATCACCAGATAACGCCGCAATCGATGTTGACGGCCGTTTGTGGATTTCAACCGATCAGGGTTCCAACTGGGGCAAAACTGGCAAATCTGACGGTCTTTACGGACTAGAAACCGAAGGAGATTTGCGTGGCACTTCAAAGCTCTTCTTCCGCACCCCAGTGGGCGGCGAGCTTTGTGGCCCATACTTTCACGACAGCGGTGAAACACTGTTCCTCGCAGTACAGCATCCTGGCACAGACGGCACCAAATCTCTGAAAGGGTTTGAACGGGATTCAACCTTTGAAGACCCAGCAACGCGGTGGCCTGATTTCGATCCAAAGATGCCGCCGCGCCCAGCGGTTGTGGTGGTCACCAAGCAAGGCGGCGGTAAAATCGCAGTCTAAGCTTGCAACAAAAGTAACGCAAAACGGCCCCGCATCCTATCGGGGCCGTTTTCTTTGCGGTCTCAAAAGCCGTTACAAACGGCGCGGCTGCCCATCGCGCGCAGACGCATCTGCAGCGTCAGCTAGGATTTGCGCCTTTAAACCGTCTTCACCAGTTGGCGTTACAGCGATGCCTTTGTCTACGCATTCCACAAAATGCTCCATCTCGGCACGGTAGGCCGCGGCATAGCGTTCTAAAAAGAACGGCTGTGTTGCCGCACTGCGGTACCCTTGAGCATTTGCGACCTGCACAGAGTGCTCCAGCATATTGCCCGCCTTTAACATGCCTTTGGCCCCATGCACTTCAATCCGCTGATCGTAGCCATAAGTCGCCCTGCGAGAATTGCTAATCTGGCACAGCTTGCCCGTTGCCGTTTTCAAGGTCACCGCGGCAGTGTCAAAATCACCTGCTTCCCCGATTTCAGGATCAACAAGACAAGATGCCATGGCGCTCAGTTCAACGGGTTCTTCGCCAAGCAAAAAACGCGCCATATCCAGATCATGGATCATCATATCGCGAAATATCCCACCTGAGGTCTTCACATAGCCAATCGGTGGCGGCGCAGGATCACGCGACAAGATCGTGACCATTTCAACGTTTCCAATCACTTGATCCGATATTTGCTTTTGAAGATGGGAAAAGCTGGGATCAAACCGTCGATTAAACGCGGTCATAAATGGCACACCGGCTTTTTCAACAACCGCCAAGCAGGTGCGGATACGATCCACTGACAAATCCACAGGCTTTTCGCAGAAAATCGCTTTGCCGTTTTGTGCTGCCTCATGAATGATATCGAAGTGGGTTGTTGTTGGCGTTCCAATTACAACCGCATCAATGCCAGGGTCTCGTAGGATCGCCTCGGTGCTCATTGCCTTAGCACCTAGCTTGACAGCCAAAGCATCCGCCGCTTTTGGCACAAAATCTGACACCGCAACCACCCGTGCCGTCGCCATGCCCTGCAAGGTCGCACCGTGCACTTGCCCGATACGGCCACAGCCTAATATCCCGATATTCAACATAAAATTATCCTTTCAACGCAGCCAGAACGCGGCGCGCCGCCGCCACGGTTGGATCATGCGTTTCTCTTAAGATCGTCACCCGATCAAAACGTGTAGGGTCCAGATTCACAGCCTCGCGCATCGCCTCACCAAAGGCCATGCGCAGTTCGGTCCCGATATTGTATTTGCAAATGTTTGTCGTCTTCGCGAGACGTGCACGCTGTTCTACCGGTACTCCAGATCCCCCGTGGATAACCAAAGGAACCGATGTCACTGCTTGGATTTCCGCGATACGACTCTCATCCAAACCGCCCTCTTTGTTTTCTTGCAAATGCACATTTCCGACAGAAATTGCCATCCCATCAACACCTGTTTCGCGCGCGAAACGGGCTGCTTCAGCTGGATCAGTACCAGCGGAGTTTTCACCATTGGCATATCCAACAAACCCGATTTCACCCTCGCAGGAAATCCC
>JALZUL010000142.1 GCA_023301665.1 Ascidiaceihabitans sp. | reverse complement strand
GCAACACAGGCTTCAAATTTCTCTGCTGGTGTTTGGTATTGCAAGGTCTTTCGAGGTCGCTCGTTGAGTTGGCGTGCGACGGCACTGAGTTTAGCTTGACTAAAGCCCGATATATCTGTGCCTTTGGGGAAGTATTGGCGAAGCAACCGGTTGGTATTTTCATTGCTACCGCGTTGCCAGGGTGACTGCGGATCACAAAAGAAGACGTTGATCTTTGTGGCCATGGTGAACTTTGTGTGTCCGGCCATCTCAGATCCACGGTCCCATGTCAGCGACCGATACAGTTCTTTGGGTAATTTGCCGGCCTGCTTGATCAGAGCTGCGACAACACTCTGGGTGTCCTTATTCTCGACTTTGGCCAGCATCACAAACCGAGAATGACGCTCCACCAGCGTCGCGATGTAGCTGTTGTTCGAGCCGACGATCAAATCACCCTCCCAATGCCCCGGTATGGCCCGATCTTCGACTTCGGGAGGGCGCTCACTGATCGATATCGCATCCTTAATCTTGCGCAGCTTCAACCCCTTCTGAGTTGCGTGTCGTGACCGCCGGATGGCACGTGGGCTACGCAAACACTCCTGTAATTCCTTCTTCAGGACGCCACGGGTCTGTACATACAGGCTGCGGTAGATCGTTTCATGGCTCACGCGGTGCTGGTCCTCGTCTGGGTGCTTGCGCTTAAGCCAACCAGCGATCTGCTGTGGTGACCATTTCCGACGCAACTTGCGTGCGATCAGTTGGCACAATGGCTCGTTGAACGAGAGCTTACATGATTTGGGTCGCGTTGCGCAGTCCCAGGCCCGCTGATCCGAACGCGCCGCCCGATAGGCCTGACGCCCACCATTCCTGCGAACCTCGCGACTGATCGTTGAGGGCGACCGGTTCAGGCTCTTGGCGATAGCCCGCAAGGACTGCTTTGCGACCAAGCCGCGAGATATCTCCTCCCGTTCCATTAAACTCAACGCAAATCGTGACCTCTTACGGGCGGCGGGCCGGATCCCGCCAAACTGCGCCAAATGCGGAAAAATTGAAGACGAAGCGCGATTGAAATGCCTTCCAATCGAACTCATCGACTCTCCGCGCTGCCAACGATCCCACATCTCAGATTTCTGTTTGTCCGTGTAAAACGTTCGCGTCCGATACTTCATCTCTCACACTCCATCTTTCCAAAAAGACTAAAGTGTTGCGCTCACCCGTTGAAACCGCCGGACAAAACTGCCGTTCGCCGGACATGCGTCAATGACCGGTTTCGCGAACCTTTCAACACACGGTCGTTTTTAGAAGGCTATTAAAAGTAAGTCCAAATCAAAAATAGGCCTGCACCAGTTGCGATGTCATAGGCGGCGCAGGCTGGTATCCACCATCTTGCCATTTTGACATCGAACAATGGTGAATGGTGCGCGGCATCCCACAGACCGTGCAAAATATAACCAAACGCAATCCACAGCGGTGCATTATGAAATGTGACAGCCGCATAAATCGCAAACGCGACCGCAGCAGTCGTTTCCAATAGCAGACGTGAAAGACGACCGTCTAGGACTGCAAACCCAATATAAACGCCTCCAATCAAAGCAAGGATGAAAGCCGCCAAAGATACCGACCAATCATGAGGAAGCACTGCGTGAACTGGCAAGGTGGTTAGACCTAAAAGGCCAGCTGCCGGCAATGGATGTTTTGCCAGAATATGGGAATCATGAAGTTTCTTGGGATTATTACTCAATGGATATCTTTCGGGAGATTTTCTAATGTTAGGATAATTTTAGATGCTCCATCTACTGAAAGGTCAACAACAATGGACAAAGGCACAGTTCCAAAAGACCTTCTTTTTGGAACACGCATAGAACGCCCTGTATGATCCTGCCACAAACCCCGCTTAAAATCCAAGCAGTTGTTGATCGTTTTTGGCGCTACCCGAAAGCGGACTTTAGCTGCGGCACGAAATAACGGTAAACTGGGCTCAAAGCCGACCTTCGCCGCGAACTGCGCGAAGGTCGGCGTTTCACACTCTGACTCAACAGAGACGATTGAAACAACTTTAAATGAGGTTCACAAATAGAGGGAAGTGGTGGCGTGGGGGAGACTTGAACTCCCGCACTCAGCGTAGCCACGAAGTGGATGCGTAAAGTCGGGCCAACGGCGCAAGTGACCAATTATCGTCTAGAAGTATGGGGGTGAATGGTGGCGTGGGGGAGACTTGAACTCCCGACCTATCGATTATGAGTCGATCGCTCTAACCAACTGAGCTACCGCGCCGTGAGGATGGGAATTATGAGAGACGAGCAGAGTCGTCAACCCACAAATCGCTTAAACCTCGCGTACTGTGTCAATCATTCGCTGAACGTTGTCCGGATCGGCGTCTGGCGTGATGCCATGGCCTAGGTTGAAGATGTGCGGCCCGCCCGAGAATGCCTTAACAATTGCACGGGTTTCATCGACCAAATCTTGTCCGCCGGTCACCATATGCGACGATTTCAGGTTGCCTTGGACACAGCCATCAACCTGAACATTTTTTACAGCCCATTCCGGTGTCACCGAATTATCAAGCGCGACGCAGTCAACACCTGTGGCTTTTGCAAATCCCACGTAGCCTTCGCCAGCTTCACGTGGGAAGCCGATGATTGGAGTGCTTGGGTGTTTGGCTTTGAGTGCGGCCGTGATTCTACGTGCGGGTTCGAGCGAATATTTCTGGAATGCCGCTGGAGAAAGCGATCCTGCCCAGCTGTCAAAGATTTTGACAACTTCAGCGCCAGCTTCGATCTGCATCGAAAGGTAATCAATCGTGGCCTCAGTGATCTTATCCATCAGCGCGTCGAACACCGCTGGCTGTTCGGTCATAAGCTTATGCGCAGGCGCTTGGTCCGGTGTGCCGCGCCCTGCGATCATATAGGTTGCGACGGTCCATGGGGCACCAGCGAAACCGATCAGCGTGGTTTCCGCAGGCAGCGCGCCAGAAAGATTGCGGACCGTTTGGTAGATCGGGTTCAAAGTTTCGTGAATGTCAGACACAGGGCCCAATTTATCAAGGTCAGCCTGTGAGGTGATCGTGGACAGGCGTGGCCCCTCACCTGTGACAAACCAAAGGTCCGCGCCCAGCGCTTGGGGGATTAGCAAGATATCAGCAAACAAAATCGCCGCGTCAAAGCCGTAACGGCGGATCGGTTGAAGCGTAACTTCTGTTGCAAGATCAGGGTTATAACATAGGGAAAGGAAATCACCGGCTTGTGCACGCGTGGCTTTATATTCCGGCAGGTAGCGGCCCGCTTGGCGCATCATCCAAATTGGCGGCGTCGGCAATGTTTCACCAGCAAGTGCGCGCAAGATAGTTTTGGATGTGGTCATGAGCTTTGTCCTTTTTACCGTTGGCTGTTGGTCACGCGCTGCGCCCTACTTGTCAAGAGATCGCAACTTGTCAGGCGCAAATGACGCGCCTAGAAGGGGGCATGAGTTTTCAAGCACCGACACCCGCACAACCGCTTAAGATTGGCACTCGTGGATCGCCTTTGGCATTGGCGCAAGCCTATGAAACACGGGCCAGATTGATGGCTGCCTTTGATTTGCCAGAAGACGCATTTGAGGTCGTGATCATCAAAGTGACCGGTGACATGATCCAAGATCGCCCCCTCAAAGCAATTGGCGGCAAGGGGCTGTTCACACGCGAAATTGAAGAAGATCTGCTGGCTGGCAAGATCGACATCGCGGTGCACTCAATGAAGGACATGCCGACAATTCAGCCTGACGGGTTATCGCTGGATACCTATCTGCCCCGCGAAGACGTGCGTGATGCGTTTATCTCACCCACCTTGGGGTCCATTGCTGAGCTGGCGCAAGGCGCTGTTGTTGGCACATCCAGTTTGCGCCGTCGCGCGCAGCTGTTGAACCGCCGTCCTGATCTGGATGTGGTTGAGTTTCGCGGCAATGTGCAAACCCGTTTGAAAAAACTGGATGACGGTGTAGCTGAATGTACGTTTCTCGCGACTGCAGGCTTGAAACGCCTTGGCCGCGATGATGTGCCCGCAACCCCTGTTGAGCCCGAAGATATGTTACCCGCTGTCGCCCAAGGGGCGATTGGTATTGAGCGTCGCACAGATGATGCGCGTATGGCTGAAATGCTCACAGCGATTCACGACACGCCGACCGGACAGCGCCTTGCGGCCGAACGCGCGTTCCTCGAGGCATTGGATGGCTCTTGCGAAACCCCAATTGCGGGACTGGCTGTTTTGCAGGGTGATCAGTTGCACTTGCGCGGCGAGGTTCTGCGCCCTGATGGATCAGAGGCATTGAATGGTGAACGCAAAGGGCCAATTTCTGAAGGCGCCGAAATGGGCAAATCCTTGGCCAAAGAGCTGCTTGAGCGTGCCGGTGACGGCTTTTTTGACTGGCACGAGCATTGAGCCAGCCCCAACCTGACGTCGTGTTTTTCTTGACCTAAGGCGTATTGCTGGGCTCTGCTTATCTCAGGAGAGGCAGCATGACCCCGGGAAAGGCCTATTTATCCAGTGAAGAGATCAGACCCCTAGCCCAGCGCGTCGATTATATGGGCTACTGGCTGGTGCTGCATTGTTGGATGGTGATCGCGCTGGCGATTGGTTTGTATGCTCTACTTCCTAACCCTATCACCTTTTTAGTGGCGATCGTTATTATCGGCTCTCGCCAGCTTGGCTTGGCGATATTGATGCATGAAGCCGCTCACGTCGCATTGTTTAAAACCCGTCGGCTCAATGAGTTTGCCGGCGAATGGCTTTGCGGGCGTCCGATCATGGCTGAATTGCAAGCCTATCGGCATTACCATTTGACACACCATCGTTTTACCCAAACGGATAAAGACCCCGACCTGCCATTGGCGGTTAAATTCCCCGCCCCTCATGCATCCTTGCGCCGCAAATTTCTGCGCGACCTGACGGGACAAACTGGCGTAAAGCTGTTGGTCGGCCAGATACTCACGGCCATTCGTTTGGCTGGTGATGATGACGCGGTAGACGCTGCAAAGTCAGACGCGGCACAAGCGTTTAAATCTGTTGATCTATTCAAGTCGATCACCGTCTTTGGGGGGATCGCTGTTTTGATCAGCCTGATCGGCGATTGGTGGTGGGGATTGACGTTTTGGGTGCTTCCCTATCTCACATGGTTTCAGTTTGTTTTGCGCGTGCGCAACATTGCCGAACATGGGGCAACTGAGATGTCGCAGAACCCGCTGCAGAATGTGCGCACCACACGCGCCAACTGGATCGCCCGCGCTTTGGTTGCGCCCTATTGGGTGAACTATCACCTTGAGCATCACATGGTCATGCACGTGCCTTGTTGGAAATTACCCGCAATGCACAAGGCACTGCTGGCAAAAGGTCTAGGCCCCAAAATGCGCGTTTCTCAAGGATATGGTCCAACATTGGTTGAGGCTGGCTGGGGGCGTTAAACTACGTCCACTTTGCCAAGGGCGGCAGGCTCATCAACACCGCGTTTGCGTCATGGCCTGTTTCTAGCCCAAACTTGGTGCCCCGATCATAGACAAGGTTGTATTCCGCATAGAGGCCACGGTGCACAAGCTGTGCATCTTTATCGCTTTCATCCCAGTCTTGGGTTTTGCGCTTTTCGACAAGCGGTTGATAAGCCGGTAAGAACGCACGCCCAATGTCTTGGGTCAGGGCGAAATCAGCCTCCCAATCGCCCGTGCAGCGATCATCCATAAAGATCCCCCCTACCCCACGCGCGCGGTGGCGGTGCGGGATGTAAAAGTATTCGTCAGCCCACTCTTTGAGCTTAGGATATAGATCAGCCCCATGCGGATCGAGGTGCTGCTTTTGCTGGGCGTGGAAGTGTTTCGTGTCTTCTTCGTATTCAATGCACGGGTTCAAATCAGAGCCGCCACCGAACCACCACGCATGTGGCGTCCAGAACATCCGCGTGTTCATGTGAACCGCAGGCGCGTGGGGGTTTTGCATATGCGCCACAAGGCTGATGCCAGCGGCCCAAAACCGTGGATCGTCTTTCATGCCCGGAATGCCCTTGCGCGCAGCCATCGCATTTTGCGCCCGCTCCCCCAAGGTGCCGTAGACGGTCGAGATATTAACCCCAACCTTTTCAAAGACGCGACCACCCCGCATGACGCTCATCAAGCCACCACCTGCGTCCGATCCATCGTCAGAGCTACGCTTGGTTTCTGTCACCTCAAACGTGCCAATTGGCGCGTCAGACATGGGGCCGGTTGTGTGGTTTGTCTCGAGGCCCTCGAATGCCGCTACGATCTCGTCACGAAGTGTTCGGAACCATGCAGAGGCTTTGGCTTTTTCGGTCTCGAAGGCATCAGGCTGGGGCGTGCTCATAACATAGGTCCTTTGAAACGGGTTCGTTAGTGGGCTGGGGCTGCAACGGGATCAAGCAAGCTGCGCCCGCCATCCACTGTGACGACTTCGCCCGTCATAAATGCTGATGCTTCTGAGGCAAGGAATTGAACAGCACCAACAAGCTCACCCGCTGCGGCCACGCGGCCCAATGGGGTTTTGTCTTCGATCTCGTCGCGCCAATCGCCGTGTTCAATCATAGCCGAATTTAGGGAGGACGACATAACAGAGCCAAACGCCACCGCATTCACTCTGATCCGTTCAGGTGCCAACGCTAGGGCCATCGAACGTGTCATTTGCTCCATCGCGGCAGAGGCAATCGAATACCCCATCAATTCAGGGCGCGTGTTGCGCGCAGCAATCGAGCTCAGATTAACAATCGTCCCGACCGTACCCTCTGGCTTGTCGGCAGCTTGTTTGATCATCCGTTTCGCCACCTGCTGTGACAAACGCAGGCTGGTCATCATATTTTGCTCCAACAGGACCTCAACGGATGTGTCATCCATATCCATCACGTCCGTGGTCATGACCTGCCGCGAGGCATTCACAAGAATATCGACCTGATCAAAGGCATCAATTGTTGCAGAAATCAGGTTGGCAATGGTGAGACGCTGGCGCAAATCACCCGCAAAATAGCGCATATTGCCTTCGTCTAGCTGCGCACCCAGTTTCTCTTTGAGACGCGCCTCGTCCATATCCGCACAGATCACATTTGCGCCGCGATCCGCAAAATCACGCGCAATCGCTAGGCCAATACCGTTGGCCGCCCCCGTTACAATCGCCGTCTTACCAGAAACAGAAAATGACATCGTTTATATCCTCAGCCTTACGGCGTTTTTAGTGTATCAGCTGCGTTTGCGCAAAGGGCGTGCGGCGTGAAACAGCTTAAAGCGCGTATCTCCGCCCAGGTCGGTGACCTTGCCAAAGTTTGCATTCAAACTGTCTTCATACGGTAAATGACGGTTTGCCACCATCCAGAGCTGACCCGAGTTCGCCAATATCCGCGCCGCCGTTGCGACAAAAGCTTGCCCCAATGATGGCTCAGCCGCGCGACCAATGTGGAAGGGTGGGTTCATAATCACCGTATCAATGCGCCCTTTCGGGGCCCATTTGGTCACATCAGCCCAGTGAAACTGGGCGCGTTCATCTGTGACGTTGCGCTTTGCACATTCAAGCGCCATGTGCCCTGCCTCAACCAGATGCACCTCATCGACACCGCGAGTCATCGCATGTGCTGATAGATACCCCCAGCCGGCACCAAGATCGGCAACGTTTTTGCCTAACTTTTCTGGCAAAGCGCTCACTAACAATTCTGATGCAGGATCAACACCATCGGCTGAAAACACACCCGGGGCTGTCCAAAACCCACCCTCTGTCAGAGCAGGATGCTCTATCCAGTCCTCGAGACCGTCGTGGCTGTTGATCCAAAACAACTTACCATGTGCCTTAGAGATTGTAGCAGAGACATCCGCACGTTTGCGCAGCGCCTTAAAGATACTGTCGACACCATCTGTCTTTTGACCGTCGATGATGATCGGCCCGTCGGTACAGGCCGCCGCTTGCGCCACCAAGACGCGCGCTTCAGCTTTTGCCCGTGGCAGACAAATAACGCAAAGGTCGTAACGTTCAGACGGCGCAACAGCACAGGCGTATCCTGCAGCGTTAAATACATCATGGACAGGGCGGAAAGGTTGGATAATTTCGCAACGCTCACGTGGCAAGCTGCGCAGATCGGCATCAGCGGCAGGATTAAAAATAGCGATCCGGCCCTCGGGCACAGTCAATCCGCCCGTTTCCAGAGCGAGGGGCAAACGTGCACCAATCATAATTTTATTCTTCTTTTTCCATAGTGCATTGCAAAGGGTGCTGGTTTTGACGCGCCGCGTCCATCACCTGTGCCACCTTTGTCTCGGCGATTTCGTGGCTAAACACGCCCACAACCGCCAGCCCTTTTTCATGAACAGTCAGCATAATCTCAAAAGCTTGCGCATGGTTAAGGCCGAAAAACCGCTCTAGAACCATCACAACGAATTCCATCGGAGTAAAATCATCGTTCAACAACATGACCTTATATAGCGGCGGCCGCTTGGTCTTGGGCTTAACATCCGTGATTACCGCGGCATCACCATCGTCGTCAAATTTGTCCGACATCATATGTAGGTCGTTGATCATTGCTGCTCCGGTCACAGAATCCAATGGTAGGCGTTCGCTTGTTCTATATAACGTAGGCAGCGTCCGAGAAAAGAGGCAGTGCATCACATGTCACCAAAGGTCACAACGATTGGTTTTGATGCCGATGACACGCTTTGGCACAACGAACGGTTTTTCCACCTCACCCAAGAGCGGTTCGCGACTATTCTGGCACCCCACTGTGACACCCCCGACCTGATGGGCGTTTTGTTGCAAGCTGAGAAACGCAACATTGGAAAATACGGCTTTGGGATCAAGGGCTTTGTCCTTTCAATGATCGAAACCGCTTTAGAGGTCTCTCAGCAACAAGTCCCCGGACATGTGATCGCAGAGTTGATCGACGCAGGGAAAGAGATGTTGGATCATCCGGTCGAATTGCTGCCCTTTGCGACCGAAGCAATCGAAGCCGCCCGTTCTCATGCCTGCGTTTTATTGATCACTAAAGGTGATTTATTACACCAAGAACAAAAGCTCGCCCAATCCGGTCTGGGTGATTTGTTTGACGGTGTTGAAATCGTTTCCGCTAAAACACCCGAGGTTTATACACGTATCTTTGCGCGCCACGGAACAGGTACCTCAGAAGGGGTGATGATCGGGAACTCGATGAAGTCCGACGTGAACCCGATGATTGACGCTGGCGGGTGGGGAATTTATGTCCCACATGGAT
>JALZUL010000141.1 GCA_023301665.1 Ascidiaceihabitans sp. | reverse complement strand
GTGCATTGCAAAACCTGCGATATCAAAGATCCAAGCCAGAACATCAACTGGACAACACCGCAGGGTGGTGACGGACCTAACTATCCAAACATGTAAGCTTACGAAAATCGTTTACTCAAGAAGGCGGGCCAATGGTCCGCCTTTTTACATTTAGATCACGCAGCTGTGCGCTGAATTCCACTTGCAACGCAGCCAAGCCATTGCACCTTTTCCTCAAGATGCTAGCTTTAGTTCAAAATTGATTGTGAGGCGACACTGTGATCCGATTTCTGATGTCTACGGCTTTGACAGCCACTCTTTCCCTAAGCGTTGGTGTGCCAGCGGCATTTGCGCAAAGCGCTTCGGGGTCTTATTTAGCAGGGCGACAGGCCGCATCACAAAACGATTTTGAGCCTGCAGCACAGTATTTTGTCAAAGCTTTGGCGCGTGATAGCGGGAACCCTGAACTGATGGAGGGGGCTGCTTTGTCGTTCCTATCTTTGGGGCAAATCGAACGCGGCGTGCCAATTGCTAAAGCGATTGAAGAGGCTGGTTTGCGCAGCCAAACTGGTAGCATCCTACTGCTCGCAGATATGGTGATGCGTGGAGATTACGAAGGCGTTTTGGCGCGTGACGGCGAGGATGAGGGCGTTGGCCCGTTGATAGACTCCTTGATTGCGGCTTGGGCAATGCTCGGACGGGGGGATGCGAAAGATGCGTTTGCGGCGTTTGAGGAACTCGCCGCTGAGCCGGGAATGCAGGGGTTTGCGCATTATCACAAAGCGATGGCCTATGCTGTCGTTGGTGACTTTGATAGCGCGGATAAACTGTTCTCTGATGAGGACTCAGGGGCGGCGAGCTCCACGCGACGCGGCGCAATGGCCAAGGCCGAGGTTTTGTCCCAGTTGGATCGTAATGACGAGGCGATTGAATCGCTGCGCTTGGCTTTTGGCAATGCGACCGACCCAGAATTGAGCGCACTGCTTGAGGCGCTTGAGGCCGGTGAAACCCTGCCGTTTACCCACGCTAAATCTGCCAGTGATGGCATTGCAGAAGTTTTCTATTCTCTTGCGGGGGCACTGCGGGGTGATGCATCGCCAGAATATACCCTGCTTTATGGTCGTGCGGCCTTTGCTTTACGCCCTGATCACATTGATGCGTTGCTTTTAAATGCGGAGTTGTTGGAAGAGCTTGGCCAATACGACCTTGCGATTGAGGCCTATAAAAAAGTTCCGGCTGATCATTCTGCATCCCACGCTGCTGAATTGGGCCGTGCGGCGGTTCTACGCCTTTCTGACAAAGCCGACGCTGCCATTGAAGTCCTCGATCAGCTCGCGAAACGTTTCCCTGAAATTCCGGTTGTTCACTCGACCTTGGGTGACGTTCTGCGTGACCAGAACAGCTACGCGGATGCAGTTGTATCCTATGATCGCGCCCTTGAGCTTGTGCCGGCGGAGTCTCGTCGCCGCTGGTTTATCCATTATGCGCGCGCCATTGCCCATGAACGGCTTGATAATTGGGAACTGGCCGAAGCTGATTTTCGCGCAGCCCTTGAGCTGAACCCTGATCAGCCACAGGTCTTGAATTATCTTGGGTATTCAATGGTTGAGAAACAAATCAACCTTGATGAAGCGTTGGAAATGATCGAACGGGCAGTTGCCGCACGTCCTGACAGTGGTTTTATCGTTGATTCACTCGGCTGGGTGCTATTCCGCCTTGGCCGTTATTCTGAAGCTGTCGAGCATATGGAAACGGCAGTGGCTTTGATGCCGGTCGATCCGGTGGTGAATGACCACTTGGGGGATGTGTATTGGTCTGTTGGGCGCACCCGCGAGGCCGAATTCCAATGGAGCCGTGCCTTGTCTTTTGTTGACCCAACCGACGCAGACGGAGAAGCCGATCCCGATCGTATTCGGCGTAAATTAGAGTCGGGCTTGGATGCGGTGTTGGAAGAAGAAGGTGCCGAGCCGTTAAAAGTAGCGAATGACAACTAAGGTTTTTGCGCCTGCAAAGGTCAATCTAACGCTCCACATCATCGGCCAACGCGATGACGGGTATCATTTGCTTGATTCCTTGGTCGTGTTTGTTAGTGCCGGCGATGAGCTGTGTTTGACTGAAGCTGTCGAAATGTCTTTGAATGTGTCAGGTCCATACGCAAAGGGCGTGCCCAACGACGCTAGCAACCTTGTTTGGCGGGCGGCAGAGTTGTGCGGGTTGAGTGCAGAAATTGCCCTAGAAAAACATTTGCCAAATGCCGCGGGCATTGGCGGCGGCTCTGCGGACGCGGCAGCTGTTGTTAGAGCTGCGAAGGCTTTGGGGCGCGCACCCAAAGAGGATGTCGCCACATTGGGCGCAGACGTGCCTGTGTGCATGTCATCCGCGCCACAACGCATGTCTGGCATTGGCGAGGTTCTCGCGCCTTGCGCGAAGCTGCCTGAGCTGTGGATGGTTTTGGTAAACCCGATAAAGGATGTGCCCACCCCAGCAGTTTTTAGAGCGCTCAAGCAAAAGGCTAATCCTGCTATGGAGGCAGATTTACCAACTTGGGATGACGCGCATAGCTTTTGTGAATGGCTTGCAGGGCAACGCAACGATCTAGAAGCGCCCGCAATCGAGATAGAGCCGGTCATCGGACAGGTTCTAGACCTATTTCCTGACGCCTTGCTTGCCCGAATGTCGGGATCTGGTGCAACATGTTTTGGGCTTTACGCGGACGCGAAATCAAGTGCCAAGGCTGCAAAGCGGATCAAGCAAGCCCACTCAGAATGGTGGGTCGCTGATACCAAAGTTCTTGAGGCTTAGTTGATCCGCTCAACCACGTAGTCGGCCAAATCAATAAGCATTTGTTTCACGGGATGATCCGGCAGGGGAGCCAAGGCCTCAGTGCTTTTAGCAGCCCATTTTATCGCCTCATCGCGGGTGTCAGCCATAGCACTGTGCTTGTTTAGCAAGGACAAGGCAGTCTCTAGATCGCCCTCCTCTTGCTTGCCTTGCTCAATGGTGCGCTTCCAAAAGGCGTGCTCTTCGGCGTCGGCTTTGGCCACGGCTTTGATCACCGGTAGAGTAAGCTTGCGCTCACGGAAATCATCGCCAACATTCTTGCCTGTTGCTGATGATTGCCCTTGGTAATCAAGCAGATCATCTACAATTTGGAAGGCGATACCCAGCGCATCGCCGTAATCGTACAGAGCCTTTACAATGCTCTCATCCGCACTGGAAATAACACCGCCCACTTCAGTCGCTGCAGAGAAAAGCGCCGCAGTCTTGCCGCGTACGATCTGAAGATACACGGCTTCATCGGTTTTTAAATCTTGCGCAGCGGTGAGCTGTAAAACTTCACCTTCGGCGATGGTCGCCGATGCATTGGCCAAGATGTCGAGTACGCGCATGGACCCGGTTTCGACCATCAATTGGAACGAACGTGAGAACAGGTAATCCCCGACAAGAACCGATGATTGATTGTCCCACAACAGATTGGCAGTTGGGCGACCGCGCCGTTGTGCGCTCTCATCGACCACATCATCATGAAGCAGCGTGGCCGTGTGAATGAACTCGACCGTCGCGGCGAGGTGGATATGGTAGGGACCATCGTAGCCGCACATGTGCGCAGCCGCTAATGTTAGCATGGGGCGCAAGCGTTTACCGCCTGCCTCAACCAAGTGGGCCGTGACCTCAGGTATACGCGGAGCATGCTCAGACGCCATACGGGTACGGATCAGTGTGTTCACGGCGTCTAGGTCATCGGCCAGAAAGGTTGCCATACGATCGTGTGGCTTTTGCTGGGCTTTGGTGTCTGTTGTAGTGTTGGCCATCAGTTATCCCTGCATCACCCCTCGACTGTGGGGCCGCTTGTCTTTACATCGGTATTCATGAAGGAACTCCTACGCAGCACCGACCCTACGATCATTGCCTTTGCCATGGCCCTTCTGTCTGGCGAGGATATAGCCTGCTTTGAAATGGACGTAAATATGAGCGTGCTCGAAGGTGGCATCGGCATCTTCCCCCGACGCCTCATGGTGCGCTCAGATGAGTACGATCAGGCGGTGCGCGTGATGACTGATAACGACATTCCATTGGGCATATGAACAGCTTCGACGCGTTGACCAAAGACGACTTCCTTGGGGGTAAGGTTAAGTTACTACAGCCAAAAAACGGATATCGTGCTGGCGTAGACCCTGTTTTCTTAGCCGCCAGTGTTAATGCGATTCCCGGCCAATCGGTTTTGGATTTAGGCTGTGGCGTTGGGGCTGCGGCATTGTGTCTTGGCGCGCGAATTTCTGGTTTAGAGTTACTTGGCGTGGAACGCCAAAGCGAATACGCGCAATTAGCGCAACAAAACGGTTTAGAAACGGTTTGTGCTGATTTCACTAAGCTGCCTGAACCCACCCGCCAACGACAGTTTGATCACGTCATTGCGAATCCTCCGTATTTTGATCGTAGTGCGAGCGTTGCGGCGCAAAATATCGGTCGCGAAGGAGCGTTGGGTGAAGATACGCCGCTGTCGTTATGGATAAAGGTCGCGGCCAAACGTTTGAAACCTCGCGGTTTTCTTCATGTAATTCACCGTATTGAACGTCTGCCCGAGCTCATGACTGTGGTTCCGAAGGATCTAGGAAGTCTGCAAGTTTTGCCACTGGCACCTCGCGTTGGGCGAAAGGCGGAACTTGTTATTTTCCGTGCGCGTAAGGACGGACGTGCTGCATTTGAATTATTTTCTCCGTGTATTTTGCACCGCGGCGCAAAACATGAACGAGACGGTGATAGCTATCTCCCTGAAATCAAGGCGGTTCTTCGGGACGGTGCTGGGCTCACGTTTTAATCACTTGTTAAGGATTGGCGTGCCCATACTGCAGGTGCGGCGTGACAGATTGAATTTTTCGTGATTCACTGGACATGCACTTTATCAGCAAGGAGGATTGAATGAGCTTAAACTCGCATCTGGAAGAACTGAAAAGAAAGCACACCAACCTAAGTCAAGCGGTCGAGACAGCGCAACGCGCACCGGCAAGTGAAGATTTGGAAGTGGTCGCGTTGAAGAAGCAAAAGCTTCGACTGAAAGAAGAAATCTCGCGCTTATCAAGTTAGAAAAAATTTGGCGCGGAGCTTTCGAGTAACCGCGCCGATAGTCACTACAGCACGATGTCAGCCGGTAAAATTTCAAGCTGAGCAGTAACATCCGCCGTCTTGTTTATCTCCGCGATCATCCATTCCCTAAACACTTTTATTTGCGGGCGTTCTTCGGTGCCTTGCTGGCATAAAAACCTAAACCGCGCGCCTGTGCCTAATGCGGTTTTAAAGGGCATCACCAAACGCCCCTCGTCGATATCCTTCACAACAAAAGCCCGTCGCCCTAGCACAACCCCAGCCCCCGCAAGTGCGGCATCGACAGCATGATCGCCTTGCGAAAAGTGGAGGCCGTGTATTTCTCCAACTTCGACATTTTGCGCGCGGAACCATTCAGGCCACCCGGCAGAAGGGTTTAGGAAGTCAACACTGTGATCAATAATGAGAGGCGCTTTGGCTAGGCTTTCAATGGTAGGGTATTGCTCAGCCAAGGCAGGTGTCATCACAGGGGCGACCCATTCTTCTGCGAGCGGCAAAGAATAAAGCCCTTTGTCTGGTCCATAGCCAAACCGAATAGCCACGTCGATTCCATCGCGGCTAAAATCCATCATGCGGAGTGAAGCTGAAAATCGCAGTTCGACTTCGGGATGTGCTTGTGCAAATTCATATAGACGCGGGGCAAGCCATTTGGCTGTAAAGGCAGGGCCAGCAGTCACGTTTAAGCTTTGGTGGTCTTGTAAGCGTTCTGCAGTACGCCAAGCGGCGGCAAGGGTCTGAAAGCCCTCTTTCGCACCAGGAGCAAGAGCGACGCCTGCTTCTGTCAGTGCGACGGCGCGATTGAGGCGACGGAATAACGGTGCACCCAAGTGTTCTTCCAAGGATTTTATTTGATAGCTTAATGCAGCTGGGGTGACGTGTAATTCGTCTGCCGCTTTTGCAAAAGACATATGTCGTGCGGCGGCATCAAAGGCGCGTAACGCGGTGAGTGGAGGGAGGCGTTCTGACATATTCAGTTTAATACAGCTTAACTGAAGGCGTGAAAAGTCTCGTTTGTCAGCTTTATCTTAAGGGCGCATATTGGATACAGTTCAAAAACACTGATGCAAAGGATTGTAGGTATGTTCGAAATTTCCTCAAGTCGCGCCGTCCAGCAAGGCATAAAAGCCGCCCATGTAAGCCGTGGGGAGGCAATGGGTGCAGCTTGGCATTGGTTGTTTGGTAAGAAATCTTCCCGCTGAAGGTCCGTGCGTCTACGCATCGCCTTCTTACGAGATGATAAAGGCCGGTTCACCTGGTGTGATCCGGCCTGTATTGTTGATGTTCTTAAACGAAGAACTGACCGCCATTGGCGGAAATTGTTGATCCGTTGATAAAGCCAGAATCGTCAGAAGCTAAGAATACGACGCATCGTGCGATTTCCTCTGGTTCGCCCAAACGACCCGTTGGAATTTGTGCGACGATACCATCACGCACTTTTTCGGGCACAGCCATGACCATGTCGGTTGCGATGTAACCTGGGCAAATCGCATTCGCTGTGATTCCTGCACGGGCCCCTTCTTGGGCCAATGATTTAACGATACCCAGATCACCGGCTTTGGTCGCCGCGTAGTTTACCTGTGCGAACTGGCCTTTTTGACCGTTGATAGAGCTTATGACGATTACGCGGCCAAATTTACGTTCGCGCATTCCCGGCCACAGAGGGTGAACTGTATTGAACACACCGGTTAGGTTTGTGTCGACAACCTCGTTCCATTGAGCAGGTGTCATGCGGTGGAATGGGGCATCTCTTGTAATGCCGGCATTTGCGACAACGATGTCGACAGGTCCAAGATCAGCTTCGACTTGCGCGATGCCTGCTGCACTTTCTTCGTAGTTCGCGACATTCCATTTGTAGGTTTTGATACCTGTTTCGGCTGTGAAATTTGCAGCGGCTTCATCATTGCCGGCATATGTAGCGGCGACTGAGTAGCCGGCATCTTTTAGAGCTGTAGAGATTGCGGCGCCGATCCCACGGGATCCGCCAGTTACGAGTGCAACACGAGACATTTGGTTTCCTTTTTCTTTATGAAAAGAAAGTTACGAACAAAAAACACATAACGCAATAATATTGCGGTGAAGTGGTTGTTTTTATTTCAAACCTTTCGCAAGGCGGCATGGGTGGGCGCCGCCTTGCTTCAGGAGAAGTTTATGGGCGCTCAAGGCACATCGCAACGCCCATGCCGCCACCAATACATAATGTAGCAAGGCCCTTTTTGGCATCACGGCGCTTCATTTCAAACAGCAGGGTGTTCAATACGCGAGCGCCGGACGCTCCAATTGGGTGACCAATTGCAATCGCACCGCCGTTGACATTTACAACGTCTGGGTTCCAACCCATTTCTTTATTTACGGCACAAGCTTGCGCTGCAAAGGCTTCGTTGGCTTCGACCAAATCGAGGTCTTCCGCTTTCCACCCAGCTTTTTCCAAAGCTTTGCGGCTTGCATGGATCGGGCCGACGCCCATGATTGATGGGTCAAGGCCTGCAGTTGCGTAAGAAGCAATGCGTGCAAGTGGTTCAATGCCACGTTTTTCCGCTGCATCCGCAGTCATCAACAATGCGGCGGCTGCACCATCGTTCAGACCGGACGCGTTTGCTGCTGTTACAGAGCCGTCTTTGGCAAAGGCAGGGCGTAGCTTTTGCATTGCTGCCATTGTCGCGCCGTGGCGGATATATTCGTCGGCATCGACGATAATGTCACCTTTGCGGGTTTTGACTGTAAATGCGGTGATTTCGTCAGCGAACTTACCGGCTTTTTGCGCAGCTTCTGCTTTGTTTTGTGACGCGACCGCGAATTCATCCTGCATGTCGCGGCTGATTTGCCACTTTTCGGCGACGTTTTCAGCCGTTTGACCCATGTGATACCCGTTGAAAGCATCCCAAAGACCATCACGGATCATTGTGTCGATGTATTTCATATCACCCATTTTGTGGCCAGCACGCAAATGGGCGGCATGTGGGCTTAGCGTCATATTTTCTTGGCCACCAGCAGCGACAATATCTGCGTCACCAAGCTGAATGTGTTGAGCGGCCAACGCGACCGCGCGTAGACCAGAGCCGCAAACTTGGTTGATTGACCATGCTGATGCTTCTTGTGGGAGGCCGGCATTGATATGTGCTTGGCGAGCGGGGTTCTGACCTTGAGCTGCAGTCAAGACTTGTCCTAAAATCGTCTCGGATACTTCCGATTTATCGATTCCCGCGCGTTCAACAACCGCTTCTAAAACGGCTGAACCTAGATCATGTGCGGGTGTGTTTGCAAAAGCTCCGCCGAAACTGCCAACTGCTGTGCGCGCGGCTGATGCGATGACGATGTTTGTCATGGTAATGTATCCTCTCCCTGTTCAAGCGGCAAAGTGTGTGGGGCAATTGAACGATTTACCCACCTCTTTCCACCTAGGGTTTGATAGAACATTTGCCGCGCTGCGGCAACAGTCTGGACACCTTAGCGGAAAATTACGAAGCTACCCGTCTGGAACTGGTTTTTGACCAGCTAGGACGGGTGGACGGTGCCCCAAAAAGGTAGCCTTGTAGGCAGTCCGCCCCGAGGGAAATAAGGGTTTCAGCCTCGGCGGGGGTTTCGACAAATTCGACGACAGTTAACATTTCAAAATGTCGCGCAATACCAAGCATTGCTTTGACAAGAGCCTGATTGTCGGGGTCACTATCAATGGATTTGATGAACTGACCGTCTATCTTCATAATATCGAAGAAGAAATCTTTGAAGTAACGAAGTGCGGTATGGCCGGATCCAAAATCGTCTAAAGCAAAGCTTACCCCAAGCAATTGAAGCTCATCCATAAAATCCACGACTGCACGGGGGTCGCTCATGGCTGAGCTTTCGGTGATTTCTATGATCAA
>JALZUL010000140.1 GCA_023301665.1 Ascidiaceihabitans sp. | reverse complement strand
ACGCCAACCCGCGGCACTGTGCATATGGATGGCCATGACCTGTCTGGGCTGCATCAAGCGGTCATTTCTGCACGCATTGGGTATGCTCATTCGCGGCCCTATCTGTTCGACGGAACATTAGGCAGCAATCTGATGATGCCGTTGATGACCAGCCCCAAGACGATTCTTTGGGATCCAGGTCAAAAAGATCGTTTTACCAATGAGGCTGAGCGTTCTGGCAACAGCCTAGATAGCTTGCGTGCTGATTGGTTGGACCCGGCTTTGGCTGAATTGAACAGCGCCGAAGAAATCCGAAGCTGGTGGTTCAAATTGGTTGAGGCGATGGGCATCGATGAGTTCATGTTCCAACGTATGTTGGGTTCTCGTGTTGACCCCGAAATTCACCCAATTTTGGCAAAGAGGATCACGGGTATCCGCGAAGAAGTACATCAGCGTTTGATTGATGCTGATTTGGACGATGCGGTTTATCGATTTGATCCTGAAGCATTCAACCCGGCAGTGCCTTTGGGTGGGAATTTGATGTTCGCAGCACCGCGACTGGACATCAGCCAAGAAAGTTTGGTGCAAGAACGTCGATTCTTGGCACTGATCTCTGAACAGGGCCTTGCTGAGCAAGCGATTGCTATTTCTCAGACCGTAATTGAGACATTGCACCAAACCTTTGGAATGGACGGAACAAACCATCCGCTCTTTACGGCATTGGGCATCGAAGAAGAGCTGTATGAGCGCCTTGTCGATATCGCGTCACGGCGCCGCGAATTTGGCGATAGTGCCTTAACCGAGGAAGAGTTTGCTTTGCTCATGACGGTTCCGTTTGCCTTTACAGCGGAACAGATTGGCCCTGCGTTCCCAGATACTTTTAAGCGTGAAATTCTAAACATTCGCCGCAGCCAAGGGACACGCTTGCGCGAACATACCTCTGCCATGTTCATTCATATCTCGCCGGAAAATTATCTGCCGCGTTCAACGGTTCTGGAGAATGCGATTTACGGTCGTGTCAGGGCACAGGCGGGTAATAAAGCTGAACTTGTGCGTGAGATTGTGTCGGATGTTTTGGCGAAAAACGGGCTGCGTCAACTGGTGGCCGAAACCATTTTTGATATCCCGACCGGCCTTGGGGGCGCTAACTTACAAGGTGTGTTCCTAGAGCGTGCAGCCTTTAGTCGGGCCGGCATCAAACGGCCTGATGTTCTGGTGCTGGATAAAGCAATTGCAAGTCATGACGCCGAAAATCGCCGTCAAATGCGTGGAGCGTTGCGTAAGCTTTTACCAAATTCGACTTTGATCTTTATGGAAGACAATTTCGAAAACCCGACTGAATATGATCTTTACATTGAGATCGCCAACGGTCGGATTGATGGTGTGCAGCGTCAAGAGATCGATTTGGTTCCAGACGGTGGCTCAGATGATTTGCGTAGCAAGTTGCGCGCGATTTCCAGCACAGAAACCTTTGCTAATCTTGATACACGAAACCAGCGGCTGCTTGCGTTTGCGGCTCAGTGGTACACTGCAAAATCGGGGCAAGTTATCTATTCCACAGGCGATCGTTCTGATGCTGTCTATTTGTGTGTTGAGGGTGCGGCGAGCCTTATCAAAATCAATGACGATGGGGCGACACATGTTGTCTCAAATGTTAAGCCGGGCCGATTGATTGGCGATTTGGCCGTCATTACCCATGAGCCGCGCCAAGTTGGCTTGGTGGCTAGAAGTGATGTCACATTCCTGCGGATTGGCGCTGTTGAGTTTAATGCCGTTATCGAAAATGACACGACTGCACTTTTGACCCTTTTGAATACTGTTGCGAGAAATCTCCAGGGTGCAGTCGAGACGTTATCGCAGGTAGATCCAACCTATTATATCGCGCCTACGGAACCAGTGGATGAGTAACATGTGGCGTTTCGATTACCTTCGCCACGATGATTTTGTTGCCCCAGCTCAAGAAAAGTCGGAACTTTGGCGTACCTTGATCGGGGTGATGCTTGTTATCGGTGTCACAATCGGCCTGAGCCCATTGGTTTACGGTTTTGCCACTGGTTTTTTGAGTGTCCTTATTCCCGATACTGGCGTTGTCGAAGTTTTCGTGCTGCTCTTTAGTTTCTTTGCGGTGACGGTTGGTGTCTTTGGGGCGCTGTACCTTCTTCATAAACGATCGGCGGCTTCCGTTTTTGGCCCTCGAAAGGCCTTGATCAATCACTTTGGGAAAGTGGGCTTTGGCGTCATAGCATTGCTTGTCGCGATCATGGTTTTGCCCCCGTGGGATTTTGGTGAGCCGCTGGTTGGAAACAGGGAGTTTGGCCCCTGGTTGATGGTGTTGCCGATCGCTTTGCTGGCGGTTTTGATCCAATCGAGTGCCGAGGAAATTTTGTTTCGCGGGTATCTACAACAACAACTTGGGGCGCGTTTTCGCGCGCGTTGGGTGTGGATGGTGGTGCCATCCATTTTGTTTGCTCTGGCGCATTATGATCCAGCGACAGCAGGGGAAAATGCATGGTTGATGGTGCTCTGGGCGGGAGTCTTTGGTTTGGTCATGGCAGATTTGACAGCCCGCGCAGGTAACCTTGGGCCAGCGATGGCAGTGCATTTTATCAATAATGCGATGGCGCTTTTGGTGATTTCGCTTCCGGATCAACTGGGGGATGCTGCGCTCTATTTGCTGCCATTTGGCATGTCTGACGCCGAAATGATGCGCGCATGGTTACCAGTCGATTTCGCGACAACCTTTATAATGTGGCTGGTTGCGCGTTTGATGATCCGGCGTTGATTGCATTTGTGGCACTTCCAGATTATCTGGAAGCCAACAGACCTAAAAAGAGACCAAAGGTATGAACTGGATTTCAAATTACGTCCGGCCTCGGATTAACTCGATCTTCTCACGCCGTGAGACACCAGATAACCTTTGGACCAAATGTCCTGAGTGTGGCACGATGTTGTTTCATCGGGAAATGGCCGACAATTTGAACGTGTGCACAAACTGTGGACATCACATGGGGATCACGCCACGTGACCGTTTTCTTGGATTGTTTGATGGCGGTGTTTTTGCAGAAATCGACGTGCCTGAGCCCCTTGCGGATCCACTGAGCTTTCGCGATCAAAAGAAATACCCTGACCGCATGAAGTCGGCTCAGAAATCGACTGGCGAAAAAGATGCTATGCTTGTGGCCGCTGGTGAAATCGGACGCACACCAATCATTGCCGCCGCTCAAGACTTTTCATTCATGGGTGGTTCCATGGGGATGTATGTGGGTAACGCGATCATTGCGGCGGCTCAAGAAGCCGTAAAGATGAAGCGACCGTTGATCTTGTTCTCAGCAGCGGGTGGTGCACGCATGCAAGAAGGGATTCTATCCCTGATGCAGATGCCGCGCTCAACTGTTGCGATCCAGATGCTTAAAGAGGCAGGGCTGCCCTATATTGTTGTTTTGACCCACCCAACGACGGGTGGTGTAACGGCGAGTTATGCGATGTTGGGGGATGTTCATATTGCTGAACCTAATGCGCTGATCTGCTTTGCTGGTCCTCGCGTGATCGAGCAAACAATCCGTGAGACACTCCCTGAAGGGTTCCAGCGCGCCGAGTATTTGCTCGACCATGGTATGCTTGATCGGGTGACACCGCGTACAGAGTTGCGCGATGAGCTGATCACGATTGTACGCATGTTGATGGATATGCCCCCCGAGGTTAAAGGCGATTTGCCTGCGCCAGAAGAGAAACAAGATATCTCTGAGGAAGAAGCGGTTTCATCGACCGAAGCAGCAGACGCGGCAGACGGACAAGAATGAGCAGTCAAACGTCGGATGTGATTCTTGAGCGCATGATGGCCTTGCATCCCAAGGTCATGGATCTTGTGCTAGATCGCGTTTGGCGTTTGTTGGATGCTTTGGGCAATCCGCAAAATGATCTGCCGCCTGTTATTCATATTGCAGGAACGAATGGCAAAGGATCGACACAGGCGATGATCCGTGCCGGACTTGAAGGGGCAGGCAAGCGCGTACACGCCTATACCTCCCCGCATTTGGCGCGGTTTCACGAGCGTATCCGACTTGCAGGAACGTTGATCGAAGAAGATACTTTAACAGCTATTCTTGATGAATGTTATGCGGCCAATAACGGTGAGACGATCACCTATTTCGAGATCACAACTTGTGCTGCGATTCTAGCATTTGCCCGCACACCGGCGGATTACACGTTGCTTGAGGTTGGTTTGGGTGGGCGATTGGATGCAACCAATGTCGTTGATAAACCTGCCTTAACGATCATCACGCCCGTTTCCTTTGATCATCCTCAGTTCCTTGGGGATACGGTTGCTCAAATTTCCAGTGAAAAAGCAGGTATTTTGAAGCGTGGCGTTCCCGCGATCATAACCCGTCAGCCTGATGACGCGATGGAAGTGATCGAAGCGCGCGCAGAGAAATTAGGTGCGCCGATGATGGTGCAAGGTCAACATTGGGATGCATGGGAAGAACGCGGGCGTTTGATCTATCAAGATGAAACTGGATTGCTAGATTTGCCGCCTCCTGCTTTGATGGGGGCGCATCAATTCCAGAACGCAGGGACAGCTTTGACGGCTTTGCGTCACCTTGGTTTTGGTGAAGAAGCTTGCGAGGCAGTCCCTACAAACGTCACATGGGCGGCTCGTATGCAACGGCTTTCACATGGTCCGTTGATCGACGCTGGGCCGGATGCGGAGTTTTGGTTGGACGGGGGGCACAATGCTGCCTGTGCTGCCACTTTGGCTGAAACACTAACACGTTTGCCAAAGCGACCCACGCATCTGATTTGTGGGATGCTGAACACGAAAGATATTAGCGGATACTTAGAACCGCTCGTTGCGCATTCTGCGTCTCTAACGGCGGTTTCGATTCCCAACGAGATCAACACATTGCCTGCGCAGGTGACGGCAAAAGCTGCACGCGATGTGGGTATGGATGCGGTCGAAGCTGATAATGTCATGGCCGCAGCACGTGCTATTTTGGATAAGCAACCTGATGCGCGCATCTTGATTTGCGGCTCGCTATATTTGGCAGGGGCTATTTTGCGGGAAAACGGTTAAGCGCTGTCTTGGCCCCAACCTTCACTTTGCATTTCGCGCAGACGTGACGCTGTGCGTTCAAATTCGAACGTTCCTTCACCTTCCAAATACAACATCTCTGGGCTGGCCGCGGCAGAACAGATGAGGCGCACACGTGCCTCATAAAGCGCATCTATCAAGGTCACAAAACGCTTGGCTTCGTTGAAGTTGTCGCGTGACAGGCATGGGATGTCATCGATGAACAGAACTTTGGTGTTTTCTGCAACGGCAAGGAAATCTGCTGGGCCAAGGTGCTTGCCGCATAGATCGAAAAAGCCAACGCGTGCGATGCCATTTCGAAACTTTGGTAGGACAACGTCGCGGCCCTTTACGCGCAGCGTGAGCGGCTCTGATGGGCCGCCGGTAAG
>JALZUL010000139.1 GCA_023301665.1 Ascidiaceihabitans sp. | reverse complement strand
GGCAACACCACAAGGAACGCAGCCCCTGCGAACGACCCAAAGATAGAGCCTAAACCGCCGATAATGATCATGAACAACACAAGGAATGATTTCTGGATCGAGAACGCCTCACCCACTTCAACTGCACCCAAATAGACAGCAAAGAACAACGCGCCTGAAATTCCGATAAAGAACGAGCTTACAGCAAAGGCGCTCAATTTTGCAGACAGCGGGTTCACCCCAATGATCTCGGCCGCGATGTCCATGTCACGAATGGCCATCCACTTACGACCAAACGAACCACGGGTCAGGTTACGGGCAATGACAGCACTGAAGATGACGAACAGCAGACAGAATAAATATGTGGCCCAGGCTTCGGTATTGGGTCCAGTGATCTCAATCCCGAACATCGTGCGCTCAGGGGCCGAAATCTGACCTGACGCAGAATAATTGTAAAACCATGGCACACGATTGAACAACCAAACCAAAAAGAACTGCGCCGCGAGTGTCGCCACCGCAAGGTAGAACCCTTTGATGCGTAATGACGGCAATCCAAACAAAACGCCGACACCCGCTGTGATCAAACCCGACAACAGAACATGGATCAACATGCTAACATCGGGAAAAGCAGTCATCAGTTTGTAACAGGCATAGGCCCCCACAGCCATAAAACCACCCGTCCCAAGGGACACTTGCCCACAATAGCCAACCAGAATATTCAGCCCAATCGCCGCAATCGCATAGATCAAGAAGGGCAAGAAGATCGAGTTTACCCAATAGTCATTGATCATGAACGGGATCACAAAGATCGCGATGGCCAAAACCAAGTAGTAACGATAGCGATCAAACCTGATCGGGAACGTCTGGCTGTCTTGCGAATAGGTTGTGCTGTAATCGCCAGCTTCACGGTAAAACATTAATGCGCTCCTCGGAACGGATCGTTTGATCCGTGTTCAGTGTTTTCTTGCAGGGCGTTAACCAGAAATTCAGGTTTCCACGTTTCGCCACATTCTGCCCCATTTCCCTCGGCACAAAGGCCGCGGGAAAACGGAGTGGGAAAGATGTCTGCCATTTTAAACGAACTGCGGCTGCTCGAAGCGAGACGCGCCAGCGGGGCAATCACGATTGAACAATTTGAACGACAAAAATCGGCATTGCTTGATGGCATTCCAGATGCATTCGAACCCGATGTTTTCGATAGCCACGCAGTCGAAATCAAAGCACCGCGCGCGCCCAAAGCATCTGCCGCAATATGGGATACCCTCATCTTGTGGGTCATCGCGGCCTTGGTTTGCACAACCGCCGCTTGGGCGGTCACCGGCAATCTTAGAACAGCATCCACATTGGGCATCACCGTATTGGCCGCCTTCACCGTCAAGCTGTTTAATGCGCTAGATTGAGCACTGGATTGATCACACACGTTCAATGATCCTCTCCCCAAACAAGCCTTGCGGACGGAACACCAAGAACACCAACGCCAACACATAAGCGAACCAATTTTCGGTTGCGCCACCCAGTGCAGGGCCCAGTGAAAATTCAAACAACTTCTCGCCCACACCGATGATCAAGCCGCCAACAATCGCGCCTGGGATCGACGTAAAACCACCCAGCATTAAAACCGGCAGAGCTTTCAAAGCGATCAGGGACAATGAGAATTGAACCCCTGATTTCGTGCCCCACATAATGCCTGCAACCAAGGCCACAAAACCAGCAACGGACCAAACCAAAATCCAGATATAGTTCAGCGAAACCCCCACAGACAAAGCCGCTTGGTGGTCATCGGCAACAGCGCGCATGGCACGACCCTGTTTGGTGTATTGCGAGAACAAAACCAAAGCCCCCACCAATAGGATCGCAATGATCGTGGCAACGATATCGAGGTTGTCGATGAAAAACCCGTAATCAAAGATATTAAAGGTCGTGACATCGATCCAGTCATTGATGCCTTGTGGCAGGCCAACATCCATCTTCTTGATCTCGGATCCCCACATCAGGTCGCCAACACCCTCAAGGAAGTAAGCCAAACCAATGGTCGCCATGAACAAAATGATCGGCTCTTGCCCCACCAAATGACGAAACACCAACCGTTGGACCAAATAGGCAAAACCAACCATCAAGCCCATCGTCAGCAAAATCGCGAGGAACGCAGGCACATGCCAACCAAAGTGGTGGATTTCAGTGCCAAAGATCGCGTTGATAACATGGGCAAACGGCACCTGCCCCTCCATAATCCCAACAAGGGTCAATGCCGCAAACAACGCCATCACGCCTTGCGCGTAATTGAAAATGCCCGAGGCCTTATAGATCAAAACAAACCCAAGCGCGACCAACGCATAAAGAACGCCCGCCATGAGGCCGTTCAGAAAAACCTCCATCGCAAATACTAATTGTTCAGGCATAGCGCCGCTCTCCCATTAACTTTCAAGCAACGTTTCGACGATCTGAAAAAGGACATACTTGCCCTCTTGATCGTATCGAAAAGTCACGCTTAATTTTGGCTCGATCCACAGATTGGTGAGAGCAACAAACGACCCATCCGCACTGCGCTCTTCGAGCTCGTAATATTCTTTGGCCAATTGCTCAGTGATCCACGCCTCGGCCTCTGGACCGCTGGCTTGGCCATAAACAGCACACAGCCGCTCGCCGTCACCCAATGGTGCGGGATCCGAGGCCAGCACAGCCCCCGACTCCAATGTGAAATGCCCGCCATAACGCGACACTTCCACTTGCGGGTCCGCCAAATCGATCTTTGTCAAATCATCGAAAACCGCAGGCTCCAAATTCTCATAAGGGTCCAAGCAACGGGATTGGAAATCCACCCAAGTCCCCGCTTGCGCAGCACCGCCCAGTAAACAAAACGATACCCCAGCGCCCGCAGCGCACCGACGCAATACCGACGTTATACCGACA
>JALZUL010000138.1 GCA_023301665.1 Ascidiaceihabitans sp. | reverse complement strand
AATCATGATTTTACAACGCGGATCACCCGCCCCCGAAATATAATATTTCTCGCCATTGATGACCCATTGGCCATTCTCAAGAACAGCCGAGGTCGAAATGTTCTTTGCATCCGATGACGCCATATCCGGTTCCGTCATCGCGAAAGCCGAGCGGATTTCACCCGCCAACAATGGCTTGAGCCACTGGTCTTTTTGTTGCTGTGTCCCGATGCGTTCAAGCACCTCCATGTTGCCCGTGTCAGGGGCTGAACAATTCAAGGTTTCTGGGGCGAGGGGGCTTTTACCCAATTCTGCAGCGATATAGGCGTAATCGAGATTGGATAAACCTTCGCCGGTTTGCGCATTGGGCAAAAAGAAATTCCACAAACCCGCATCCCGTGCCTTCTGCTTTGCGGTTTCCAGCAACTCCAATTGGCCAGGGGCATAAGACCAACGATCTGCGCGCCCTTCACCCAATGCATAAAATTCTTCGGTGATCGGATCGACGTTCTCGCGGATATGTTTTGTGACTGCGTTAAGCAGTGGTTTGTTCTTTTCGGACATTTCAAGATTGTTCATTTCGAAGGGGGGTTGGTTCTCTGACATGTTCGGTTGTTCCTACTTATTGACCCACTTGGGTTGGCGTTTCTCGACAAAGGCTTGGACGCCTTCTTTAAAATCTTCGGTTTTAGAAAGGTCGGTAATGACCTGCCGAGAGTGAGCGATGCTGGCTTGCATGCCATCTTCTTTCATCATCTCGTTCAAAACACGTTTGGTTGCTTTGACCGCCGAAGGAGAAACGGCACAAAGCTCATGCGCTTTGGCCATCGCGGCATCCAACAATGTGTCATGGGGAACAACAGCGTTCACACAGCCCATTTTCAAAGCTTCATCAGCGTGGATGGTCCGGCCAGTGAACATCATCTCTTGCGCGGCAAGACGGCCAATGTAGCGCGACAAACGTTGCACGCCAGAAGCGGCTGCAAAAAAGCCAACCTTGACTTCGGGCAATGCAAATTTTGCGTTCTCAGACGCGATTAAGATATCGCAGCTTAAAGCCGTTTCAAAACCACCACCCATCGCAAAACCGTTAATCGCAGCAATGATCGGCTTTTCTAGATCAAAACGCGACGACAAGCCTGCAAACCCCGTTTCAGGCATCGGTTTTGTATTCGCGCCAGTGGCTGTCGCCTTAAGGTCGTTGCCAGCGGAAAAGGCTTTGTCACCAGCGCCCGTGAGCACGGCAACCCAAAGGTCTTGATCGGCGGCAAATGCATCCCAACACTCTGACATCTCTGTGTGCATGTCCACATGGACCGCATTGTAGACCTCGGGGCGATTCATTGTGACCACCAGAATGTGGCCATGCTTTTCGGTCGTGATGTATTTGTAGCTCATACGATCAACCCTTTTGGTCTGATTGTTGTGAATGGTTCTTGAGGCAAGCCGCTTGTAGGGCACGCCGGTCAATCTTGTCTGTTGCTCCACGGGGCAGGGGATCCGGCTGGAGCCAAATAAACTGCGGTATTTTGAATTTGGCGATGTGTTGGCTTAAGAAAGACTGCAGATCGGAAGTGGAGATGTCATGCCCTGACTTTATTTGAACACCTGCCCCCACGACTTCTCCCAGTCGTTCATCGGGAACCGAGAAAACACAGGCCTCAGCAATACTAGGGTGACGGTGCAACGCTCCCTCGACATCCAAACACGATATATTCTCGCCGCCGCGAATGATGATATTTTTCTTGCGATCTACAATTGTGATATAGCCATCCGGGTCGATATATCCCAAGTCGCCAGTGCGCAGCCAGCCGTCCCTTAGAACCTCGGCCGTCGCCTCAGGTTTATTGAGGTAGCAGCGCATGTTACAGGCGCTTTTTACAGTGATTTCACCGATCTGTCCCTGCGGAACCTCTAGACCATTCTCATCTAAGAATACGACATCTTGGAGGGGCGGATGTGGCTTGCCTGCGGCCCCAGGCCGTGCTTTGTATTCTTCACCACCCATTCCAATACCCACAGCATTCGTTTCAGTCATGCCCCAGCCTGTAGACACAGCGGCATTTGGGAATAGCTCTGCCAATTCCGCGACCTGAGAAGCAGGACGTTTGGCTCCGCCTGACCCTAAATAATCAATGCTAGGAAGCGTTTCGCCCATTTGACGCGCGGCTGACATAAGATCGGCTGACTGTGTTGGAACTCCAAGAAAACGCGTGATTTTTTCGTCTCGAATGATCCGTACTGCTTCAGCAGCCTCCCATTTGGACATGAGCGCTATTTTCGCTCCAGCAGGGATGCTGAGCAAGAACATAGGATGGGTCGCGGTCACATGAAACATCGGGGTCACAACCAAAACTGAGGGCCGTGGGGCAGGGATGTTGGGGTCAGGTTCATTGGGCGCAATCAACGGCGCAATGGCCCCTTGCAAGAGCCAAGTAAACACAGCATTTATCGCGCCTCGGTGGGTCTGAACAACGCCTTTGGGGTGACCCGTGGTGCCTGATGAATACATAATTGCGAAATCATCGTCAGGATGAATTTCTACATTAAGGTCTTGCTGTCTGCATTTTGTTTTTAATAACTTTTTGTATGTCTGTGCGGCTGTGGTTTGTGCATCACGCACACCAACAATTGTCAGATCCAACTGCGTGGCCAGTGGTGTCATTCGTATTGAGCGTTCACCATCCGCAAATACCAGCTGCGTTCGGCTATCGATCAAAGCATATTCAAGCTCGTCTGTTGTCCACCACGCATTCAGAAAGACGCTAACAGCGCCGACAGAGGCAATCGCCATAGTCAAAATCATCAACTCGGGGCAGTTGCGCATCGCAATACCAACCGGTTGACCTTTTCGAACGCCAAGGGTGTGACGTAGAACACGGGCCATCTGGCTCACTTCATTGAGGAATTCATCAAATGTCCAACGCTCGTTGCCGTACACGAGATATTCAAGGGCTCCGTCACCATGAGCTTGCCGGCTGCCATATAACATTGCGGAAATATGAGTAGGCGCGTTCTTAAACACACGGTATGTCACGCCGCGAATGTCGGCCTGCGTTAGCTCAAACGCTGGGTTAGTCGAAAGGACATGCGAGACTGCTTCGTCCGCGTTGAGCCCAAACAAAACAGTCACACTTGTACCAGCGATAAGAATATCGTCTCGTGCCGCATCTTAACGTCCTCCCAATGCACACAGCTCTTTAATTGAACTTTGCACACGAGAGTGATGCTAGAGCGGAAACCTCAAGCTGCCAATACCGCAGAACGGAACGTCATTTCGCTATTTCGATGTTTTTTTCGCTTGGTCGACAAACCCAATAAAAGACAGGATTGCGTTTGTTTCTTGGCATCTTTATTTACATAATACCAATTATAAGTATTTTGTTATAATAAGAAACCGCATTCAGATACTATTATATCGCATTTATATCGCATTGAATTTATTTGATTAATCAACGCAGGCCGTAACCCGCCCCGCGAACTGTTCTCACGACGTCGTCGCCACCATTTTGCATCAATGCTTTGCGCAAACGTCCTATGTGCACATCAACTGTGCGCGTATCTACGTAGATGTCACGCCCCCAAACACGGTCTAGCAATTGATCGCGGCCCCAAACACGCGAGGGTTTCTCCATAAATGTGCTGAGTAAGCGAAATTCTGTTGGACCTAGTTTCAGTTCTTTATCGTTGCGCGTTACTTTGTGGCTTTCAGCGTCGAGCATGATGTCCTCGAACACCAACCGCTGACCGACGCTCGATGGACGCACACGACGCAGCTGGCTCCGTACCCGTGCCATCAGCTCAATAACTGAATAAGGTTTCACCATATAATCGTCCGCACCCATTTCCAGGCCACGCACACGATCCACGTCTTCTGTTCTGGCTGACAGCATGATCACTGAAATACTGGCCGTCTCACTGCGCGACTTAAGACGACGACAGACTTCGATGCCGCTGAGGTGCGGCATCATCCAATCCAGCACGATGACATCGGGCGCGTCTTCGGCGATCAAAACCATCGCGTCCTCACCGTTTTCTGCGCGGCTGACGCGAAACCCTTCGGACTCTAGATTATAGATCAAGATTTCGCGCTGTGCGGGCTCGTCTTCTACAACCAGAATATGAGGTTGATCGATTGACATAGGCTTTAGCTCCGGTCTGGTGTCGACTATTTCGGCGTCACCTTAGATCTGCTGAGATGACGTAACATCTGATTTTGGTCGGCTCTCATCAGGGTTCTCGCCAGTCACCAAATACACAACCTGCTCGGCGATTGATGTGACATGATCGCCCATCCGCTCGATGTTTTTTCCGATGAAATGCAAATGCATGCAGGCTGTGATATTGCGCGGATCTTCCATCATAAAGGTCAAGAATTCGCGGAAAAGACCGTTGTACATCTGATCAACATCACTGTCGCGCTCGATGACGGCCGCAGACAGTTCGGCATCACGTTGGATATAGGCATCGAGTGCGTCTTTCAGCATTTTCCCGACTTCATTTGCCATACGACGAAGGGCCCCTGCACTGTCGTTTACGGGCGCCATCTGTGACAACACGCCAGTACGTTTGGCCATGTTCTTTGCGTAATCACCAATACGCTCCAGATTCCCGCTGATCTTCATGATGGCCAAGACCATGCGAAGGTCACTTGCTGCGGGTGCGCGCAAAGCGATCAGGCGCGCGGCATCTTCGTTGATTTCCTCTTCCAAATTATCGATGATCTTGTCAGCTGCGCGTACCTTTTCCGCACGCTCTTCGTCGCGTGTTTCGAGTGACAAGGCGCTTTCTGTAATCGCGACTTCGACAAGGCCGCCCATCTTCATAATTTTGGCTTGGATCGCTTCAAGGTCACGGTCAAAGGCGGAGGCAATATGTTGTGTGCTCATGGTCTTTTCTCCCTTAGCCGATCCGGCCAGTGATATAGCTTTCAGTACGTGGGTCTTTTGGGGTCGTGAAAATTTGCCCCGTCTCACCAAATTCGACCATGTTCCCAAGGTGGAAAAACGCGGTCTTTTGGCTGACACGTGCAGCCTGCTGCATCGAGTGTGTAACAATCACAACCGAATAGCTTTGGCGCAGTTCGTCGATTAATTCTTCGACCTGTGCGGTGGCAATCGGGTCCAGCGCTGAGCATGGCTCGTCCATCAACAAAACTTCGGGCTCTGTGGCAACAGCGCGTGCAATACACAGGCGTTGTTGTTGACCGCCCGACAGGCCCGTACCGGGGCCGTTAAGTCGATCTTTGACCTCGTCCCAAATGGCGCCGCGACGCAGAGCGCGCTCAACGATATCATCAAGGTCCGCTTTGTTTTTCGCGAGCCCATGGATACGTGGGCCATAGGCTACGTTGTCATAGATCGATTTTGGAAACGGGTTCGGCTTTTGAAACACCATACCGACCTTGGCGCGCAATTGCACCGGATCAACGCGACTGTCGTAGATGTCTTCGCCGTCAATCAGGATGTCACCTTTGACCTTACAGATGTCGATGGTGTCGTTCATCCGGTTCAGACACCGCAGGAACGTGGATTTCCCACAGCCAGACGGGCCGATAAAGGCTGTTACGGTTTTGTCTTCGATCTCGACTGTCACGTCTTTGATGGCATGGTTGTCGCCGTAATACACCTGCACATCGCGGGCTTCGATCTTGATGGCCTTGTTGTCCACAGCGTTCTCCAAGTCTTTGTCAGATAAGTTCATATCGTTCATGTGTTCGGCCCTCTTTACCAGCGGCGCTCAAAGCGGCGGCGTAGGATGACGGCAATTGTGTTCATGCCAACCAAAAAGACCAGCAAGATGATGATACCACCCCAAGCACGTTCATAGAACGCAGGATCGGCACGTTTGGCCCATTCATAGATTTGCGCCGGCATGGCAGAGTTTGGTGACATCAAGCCAGATGCAATACTGTCGGGTGCGTTTGAGGCGATAAAGCCGACCATACCGATCAACAAAAGCGGTGCGGTTTCACCCAAGGCTTGCGCCAAGCCGATGATCGTACCGGTCAGGATGCCTGGTGCTGCAAGTGGCAGCACGTGGTGGAACACCGATTGCATTTTTGAGGCCCCTACCCCAAGTGCCGCATCGCGGATCGATGGAGGCACGGATTTAAGCGAGGCACGTGTCGAGATGATGATCGTTGGCAATGTCATGAGCGTCAGCACCAGACCACCCACAAGTGGCGCCGAATTTGGCAAATGCATGTAGTTGATGAACACAGCAAGACCCAAGATACCAAACACGATGGATGGCACCGCTGCGAGATTTGAGATGTTCACCTCGATGATATCTGTGATCCAATTCTTTGGCGCGAACTCTTCGAGGTAGATCGATGCAGCCACGCCGACCGGCAATGCAAGCACCAAGACCACCATCATCATAAACAGTGAGCCGATCATCGAAACGCCCATACCAGCGGCCTCAGGGCGCGCATCTGACGCATCAGCACCTGTGATAAAGCTAAGGTTAAAACGTTTCT
>JALZUL010000137.1 GCA_023301665.1 Ascidiaceihabitans sp. | reverse complement strand
TGCAAGTACGCGCCAACCATGTCTGCGATTTCGCGCATGCGTTTGAAATCGATCTGGCGTGGGATTGCGGAACCGCCTGCGATGATCATTTGTGGCTTGTGCTCTTTTGCAAGAGCCTCAACCTGATCGTAATCAAGCAGGTTGTCTTCGCGGCGCACGCCGTATTGGATTGCGTTGAACCATTTGCCGGATTGGTTTGGTTTCGCACCGTGGGTCAAGTGACCACCTGCGTCCAAAGACATGCCCAAGATGGTGTCGCCCGGCTTTAGCAAGGCTTGAAACACACCTTGGTTGGCTTGTGAGCCAGAGTTTGGCTGAACGTTTGCAAAGCCACAGTCAAACAATTCGCAAGCGCGAGAGATGGCAAGGTTTTCGGCCACGTCAACATATTGGCAACCACCGTAGTAGCGGCGGCCCGGGTAACCTTCGGCGTATTTGTTGGTCATGACAGAGCCTTGCGCTTCCATCACGGCGGCTGAAACGATGTTCTCAGAAGCGATCAATTCGATCTCGTCGCGCTGGCGGCCCAGCTCGGATGTGATCGAACCGAACAGCTCAGGGTCACGATCTGCAAGGGATTCAGTGAAAAACGCGGTTTTTTGGTCAGATGCGGTCATTGGGTCGGCTCCGATAGAAATGAATACGATTCTGGCGTTTCGTATCGGAAACGGCGCGGATCAGAAAGGATGTAAAGCGACGCAGCGCAAAGTTTCTGCGGCAAAGCTGGTGGAGGAGGGAATAATATGATTGTTTCGGCGCAAGATGGCCGCGATAGGAAACATGATTCATGACCACAACTGGCGCTTTGAAGATAGGATTTGCGGCATCCACCACACCGATGGCTCAAACAGCATGGGCTGCGTTGACCAAACGCTACGGAAATGTGTCGCTGGACGAGGCGGATATTATCGTGGCTCTTGGGGGGGATGGGTTTATGTTGCAAACGCTGCATTCGACTCAAGCCCTTCGTGCGCCGGTCTACGGAATGAACCGTGGCACCATCGGTTTTTTGATGAACGAATTTAATGAAGACGGTCTTGTTGAACGCCTAGAGGCGGCCGAAGAAGCTGAAGTTAACCCGCTTTCGATGAAGGCGACGGGTGTCGATGGGACAATCCATGAAGCGCTCGCAATTAACGAGGTATCGTTGTTGCGCGCAGGCGCACAGGCCGCGAAATTGCGTATAACGGTTGATGATCGTCTGCGGATGGAAACCTTGGTCTGTGACGGTGCTTTGGTGGCAACCCCAGCGGGGTCGACCGCTTATAATTACTCAGCGCACGGCCCTGTCTTGCCGATTGGGTCGGATGTCTTGGCACTTACAGCGGTTGCTGCATTTCGCCCACGGCGCTGGCGGGGGGCTTTGCTGCCCAAGACGGCATGTGTGCGTTTTGATGTGCTCGAACCAGATAAACGTCCGGTTATGGCGGAAGCGGATTCACGATCTTTTGCCAATGTCACATCGGTAGAAATTCGGTCCGAGGCAACGGTAAGGCACCGCATTTTGTTTGACCCCGGACACGGGCTAGAAGAGCGTTTGATCTCTGAACAGTTTACCTGAAGCCCCATTGCCGCATTAGCTGGCAGGCGTGAGGTACTTTGAAACGATGCTCACCACTTGTTCGGTGCCAAGTGTTGGTGGGATGAGTGTCAGTAGCTCACCGTCGCCATCCATGAGGTGGATGAAAGAGCCGTGGGCGTAAATCCAGCCGTATTCGGGATCTTGAAACAGGGGTTTGATTTCCACTGAAAAGGCTTTGTAAGCTTGTGCTAAAGCCTCGTCTTCCCCCGTTAGTCCAATAAAGTTGGGATGCCACTTGGCCAGTGGTGCGCCCATATTCTCAACGGTGTCTTGATGGGGCGCAACGGTGATCATGATTGGCGTGATGTCGTGCCCTTGGTCTTCGAGTTCGTTAGCGACGTCTGCCATCAGGGGCAGGGCGGCTGTACAAATATCAGGGCAATTCACATAGCCAAAGAACACGAGTTGGGGCAGGCCATCAGGGTCGGCTTGAGTACGCGTTTGGTTGAATTGATCGGTTAAGGTGTAATCGCCACCCAACGCCAGTGGGAAAGGGGATTGGGCAAGTGCAGCGCTGCCCAACAGGCTTGCGGACAGCACGAGCCCAAAGGAACGGAGCAATGTCAGACTAGGAGTGATCAAAAGTTTTCCTCGATATATGCTGCGTCGGCCTCGAGCCCGAGACCAAGGTAGCCCTCTTGCTCAATGATTTCTTTGACGCGCAAGTCGCGGCGGAACCATGGGCCTTTGCCCGCAGCTTCGGGGAATTGTTTGGCCCAAATCTTGGTGGCTTGGTTGGTTTTGGCCCATTCGCCGTCTCCAACTTTGATCTTTTGGATCATGTAAAGGTTCTTGGCATTGAGGTCTTCGTCTTCAATCATCAAGCCATCGACTTGGACTGTTTGACCGCAATATGCGGCAAGGTCACTTGCTGCACCGGTAAAGGCTGCTTGGCTGTTTTTTAGCGGCAAAACCATCACGTCATCAGCTGTGCGCAGCAGGCCCAACTGTCGGGTGCCATTGCCGCAGTTGTCTGGGCAGTTTCCAGTCAAGTTGCACAAAAGATCAACCACTTCGGCTTCAAAGGTGGCGGGAACCTCACCAAAAAGGTTCCATGACCGTGCGGTGGATCCTTCGGAGAAATCTTGGGCCAAGGTTGGCGTTGCAAGCGGGATGGCGATCAGCGCCAGTGCTGTCATTAACGTCTTCATTTGTTTGGATCCGGAATTGAGAAGCCTGGGATGTTGCCGTAGTCCTCGTGGGTCGGGTTCACGATATCAAGGTCAGAGACGACCTGATTGACGACCAGATAGTTCAGACCATCGCGCTCATAGTGCATTCCGTCGGCTTCGATGGTGTGTGCCGCCATGCGCAGTGCGGTTGCACCACCATTTGATACGGTGTCATCTTCGATCTTGATCACCATATAAACGGTGCCGTCTTCGGCCAGTAAGCCCACAGGAATGCCGCCAGCACTGCACCAAAGGGCGCAGGTGTGATGGGCGCTGCCAACAACGGCGTCAGGGCCGCCCATGACGCCGGAATAATAGCACCATGTGTCGATGATTTCACCTTTGACCTGAATGCGTGTTCCGGTGTCAGGGGTGCCCGATGTCGCGGCAAAGCCGGCGCTGGGCAAAAGCCCGATGCTCGCAACCGCAAGAGCGATAAGAGGTTTGAAAGACATGATATGCTCACCTTTGGTCAATGCTGCCCCATGCTAGGGGCAGTCATCACTTTAGGTCAACGATTTGTGGTTAACGTCTTTGTGTGTGGGCCTTTACTTGGCGTAGCCAATGGACTGTAGCGCTTGCTTGATCTCGTCCAAAATGACGGGATCGTCGATTGTCGCAGGCATTTTGAAGCTCGCGTTGTCGGCGATTTTGACCATCGTGCCCCGCAGAATTTTGCCCGAACGGGTTTTTGGCAATCGATCCACAACGACGGCCAGTTTAAAGGCGGCTACGGGGCCGATCTTTTCGCGAACCAATTTGACACATTCGGCTGTGATGTCGCTGTGATCGCGGGTGACGCCCATGGTGAGGCAGACAAAACCAACAGGCATCTGCCCTTTAAGTTGGTCGCTTACGCCGATCACCGCGCATTCGGCCACATCGGGGTGCGCGGCGAGCACTTCTTCCATCCCGCCTGTAGATAGGCGGTGGCCTGCGACGTTAATCACATCATCGGTGCGCGCCATGATGTAAAGGTAGCCATCGTCGTCGATCATACCAGCATCGCCGGTTTCATAGTACCCAGGGAATGCACTGAGGTAGCTCGATTGAAAGCGTTCTGGTGCATTCCAAAGGGTGGGCAAGGTACCGGGTGGCAACGGGAGTTTGATTGCGATTGCGCCAAGGGTGTTGGGCTTAAGTGGATGACCGTCGTCACCAAGAATTTGCACGTCATAACCGGGCATCGGAACCGTGGGGGAGCCCACTTTGACCGGTAGCGCTTCAAGCCCCGCGGGGTTGCCTGCGATGGTGTAGCCGGTTTCTGTTTGCCACCAGTGATCGTAGACAGGCTTTTGCAAAATATCTTGCGCCCATTCGATGGTGTCAGGATCGGCGCGTTCGCCGGCCAAATACAGGGCTTTGAGGCAGCTTAGATCATATTTTTTCGAGAACTCACCATTTGGGTCTTCGCGTTTTACGGCGCGAATGGCCGTGGGGGCGGTGAAAAAGCTGCGGACGTTATGTTCTGAAATCACCCGCCAGAAAGTGCCTGCATCTGGGGTGCCGACGGGTTTGCCTTCAAACACAACAGTAGTGTTTCCGTGGATCAATGGGCCATAACAAATGTAGCTGTGCCCAACGACCCATCCCACATCGGACGCGGCCCAATATACATCGCCAGGGTCCACGTTATAGATGTTTTTCATGGTCCAATTGAGTGCAACAAGGTGGCCCGCTGTTGGACGCACAACGCCCTTGGGTGCGCCTGTTGTTCCAGATGTATAAAGGACATAGGCAGGGTGGCTGCCCTCGACCATCACACAATCGGCTGGTGGTGTGTCAGCTTGGAACGCGTGCCAATCCACATCGTTTTCACCCAAGGTACAGACGTGTTGCTCGCGTTGCAAAATGACTGTGAATTCAGGTTTGTGTTTTGCAAGCTCGATAGCACCGTCGAGCAGGGGCTTGTATTCGACGGTTCGGTTTGGCTCTAGTCCGCAAGACGCCGCAATGATTGCTTTTGGCGTGCAATCATCGATGCGCACGGCAAGCTCGTTTGCTGCAAACCCGCCAAAGACCACCGAATGCACGGCGCCAAGGCGGGCACAGGCCAGCATGGCTTCTAAGGTTTCGGACACCATTGGCATGTAGATAATGACACGGTCCCCTTTGGCAACGCCTTTGGCCTGCAAGGCACCTGCCAAAGAGGCCACGCGTGTTTGCAGTTCTTTAAAGGTAACTTTGCTTTGGGTGTTGGTGATTGGGCTGTCGTAAATGATCGCCACTTGATCGCCACGGCCATTCTCTACGTGGCGGTCCACGGCGTTGTAACAGGTGTTGACGCGTGCCTCGGAAAACCATTCGTAAAGGTTGTCGCCGCGATCAAAGAGGGCACGTGTTGGGGCGACATCCCAGTCAATGGCTTCAGCTGCCTTAAGCCAATAGCTTTCAGGGTCGGATTTCCAAGCGTTGTATTCTGCGTGATAGCCCATCGATGTCTCCTCCAAGATCGAAGGATAGTGTTAGGCAGCAGATGGCGATGGGGCAAGCATCTAAGCGAGTGAGGGGCTACTTTTCAGCAGCCCCTACAGAAATTTAACCGTATTGATTTACCGGTGTACCAGCAATTGCGGCCATGTTTAGCAAGCCGCGCGCGGTGATTGATGGTGAAACGATGTGGGCGCGGTTGCCCATGCCCATCAGAATTGGGCCAACTTCTAAGCCGCCGCCTTTCATTTTCAGGATGTTGCGTACACCAGAAGCGGCATCTGCATGAGCAAAGATCAAGACATTGGCCGCACCGTCAAAACGTGACTGCGGGAAGATACGTGCACGCAGGTCAGCATCGAGTGCCGCGTCTAGGTTCATTTCGCCCTCATAGGCGAAATCTGTAGACGTTTTGTCCAATATATCGAGGGCCGCGCGGACACGTTCACCTGTGCCGCCTGGCTGGTTGCCAAATTGCGATTGTGAGCAAAGGGCGATTTTTGGATCAAGACCAAAGCGGCGCACGTGGCGTGCTGCGCTGATTGTGATTTCGGCCAATTGCTGCGGGGTCGGATCGGCGTGCACATGGGTGTCCGCGATGAACAAAGGACCGTCTTCCAAGATCATCATAGAAAGTGCGCCAACTGGATGCAGCGCACCACGGCCTAGAATTTGGGTGATGTAATCCATGTGCCAGCGGAATTCGCCAAATGTGCCGCAAATCAAGCTGTCGGCTTCATCACGGTGCACCATGACGGCACCAATAGCCGTTGTGTTTGTACGCATGATTGCACGGGCAAGGTCAGGGGTCACGCCGCGCCGCGCCATCAATTCGTGGTAGGATTCCCAGTAATCGCGGTAACGCGGGTCATCTTGCGGGTTTACCAAGTCAGCGTTTTTACCAAGCTCGATGTTAAGGCCAGCACGTTGAATACGAGTCTCGATCACATCTGGGCGGCCAATAAGAATAGGGCGCTCTGTGGTTTCTTCGATCATTGCTTGTGCGGCGCGTAAGACGCGCTCATCTTCGCCTTCAGCAAACACGATGCGACGGGCCTTGGCGCGAGCGGCTTCAAACACTGGGCGCATAACAAGCGCGGACTTAAAGACTGACCCGTCAAGCTTGGTTTTATAAGCTTCGAGATCTTCGATTGGGCGGGTGGCTACGCCAGTTTCCATCGCCGCTTTAGCAACCGCCGAACTCACGATGCCGACAAGACGAGGATCAAAAGGTTTGGGAATAAGGTATTCAGGGCCAAAGGTCATTTGCTCGCCTTGATAAGCGGCTGCGGCCTCGGCTGATGTCGTGGCACGTGCCAGTGCCGCGATCCCATCGATACAGGCCAACTCCATCTCGTCATTAATTTGGGTTGCCCCCACATCCAATGCACCGCGGAAGATGAACGGGAAGCAAAGGACGTTGTTCACTTGGTTGGGAAAGTCGCTTCGTCCTGTTGCCATGATTGCATCTGGAGCAACCGCGCGCACCAGATCGGGCAAGATTTCGGGGTTCGGATTGGCCAAAGCAAAAATAATCGGCTGGCGTGTCATGAGTTTGACGTGGTCTTGTGTCAAAACACCGGGTCCTGAAAGGCCAAGGAACATATCTGCGCCAGCGATCACATCATTCAGAGTGCGCAAATGGCTTTTTTGCGCGAAGGCGGATTTGGCAGGGTTCATGTCGACTTCACGACCTTCGTAAACCAGCCCATGAATATCGCAGAGCCAAATGTTCTCGCGCCGCACACCCATCTTGACGAGCATATTCAAGCACGCGATGCCCGCCGCGCCGCCGCCTGTTGAGACGATTTTAATGTCTTCAAAGTCTTTGTTGGCCACATGCAAAGCGTTCTTTGCCGCGGCACCAACTACAATTGCAGTACCGTGTTGGTCATCGTGAAAAACAGGGATGTTCATGCGTTCGCGACAGATTTTTTCGACGACGAAGCAATCAGGGGCTTTGATGTCTTCAAGGTTGATCGCACCAAATGTGGGCTCAAGGGCACAGACGATATCGGCCAGTTTTTCGGGGTCAGTTTCGTCGACCTCAATGTCAAAGCAGTCGATGGCGGCAAAGTTTTTAAACAACACGGCTTTGCCTTCCATCACTGGTTTGGAAGCCAAGGGGCCAATGTTTCCTAGACCCAGTACTGCGGTTCCGTTGGAAATGACCGCAACCAAGTTACCGCGCGATGTATACCGTGCTGCATCAGATGGGTTTTCTTTGATCTCGAGGCACGCTTCAGCAACGCCGGGGGAATAAGCACGTGCCAAATCGCGACCATTTGCCAAAGGTTTGGTTGCCCGTATTTCCAGTTTTCCTGGACGTGGAAATTCGTGGTAATCAAGGGCCTCTTGGCGAAGATTTGGCGTATCGGACATCGTTTCCTCCGGTGATTTTGTAATTGGTTTAGCGTTAAACTATTAGGTGGCTGAATGATAGGTTCGTATCGATCACGGTTGGGATACGTTGCTGACGCGTTGATTTTTTTGAGGTTACGTCTTAACAGGTCAGCGGAGTGGGTTGCCAATTGGCGTCATGCGTATCAGGCTGCTATTATGACAACAACATCAGATACAATTGCTCCGCAGACATATGCGGAGGTGCGCTTGCCAACGCAGGATTTGCGAGGGGATATTGGGTTCTTCACGAAAACCCTAGGGATGCGAATGGATATGATCTATCCGGCTGACGATCCAACGGTGGCCGTTTTTTCCGGCCATGGATTGTCGGTACGCTTAGATGCGGGGTTTGCCTCTTGCGCTGGGCACCTTTTGATCCGGACGGATGATGTAGACGGATTTTCCGACGGTGCGCGGGCTTTGACCTCCCCTGGTGGGACAAGTGTTGCAATCGAAGCTCTGCATGAACCGATCGTTATGCCTGAGACTGTGCATTCGTTTGTGGTGCGTCGCCTTAAGGATCAAGCACCTTGGGTCATTGGCCGTGCGGGTATGCACTATCGTGATCTTATCCCCGATCGGTTGGGCGGCTCGATCATTGCCAGCCATATTCGCATTCCGGATGGTGGCCCAGTCCCTGACATGGTTCATTATCACACCGTCGGGTTCCAACTGATCTTTTGTTATCGGGGGTGGGTCGATCTTGTGTATGAAGATCAAGGCGAGCCTTTTCGCTTGCATGCGGGCAATTGCGTTATTCAACCGCCTGAGATTAGGCACCGCGTTTTGTTTGCATCAGATAATATTGAAGTTATCGAGATTGGTGTGCCAGCCGAACATGTTACGACCATTGATCATGAGATGGAGCTGCCGAATGGCCCGGCAAACCCTGATCGCGTGTTTCAGGGACAACGGTTTGTGCATCACAAAGCAAATGAGGCAACTTGGAAGCCCTTCCGCATCCCGCATTTGACAAGCCGCGATACGACAATTGCGACGCATACCGACAACGTTGCGGGTGTGCACGTCGTTCAGGCGGGAGAGGGTGATGAAGAGTGGAGCACGCATTCGGCGGACATCCTGTTCACGTTTGTGATGGAAGGGTCAATGACGCTTGAGGGGGAAGGACGTAAACCTTATCCCCTTGAGGCAGGGGATGCATTTGTTATTCCACCGGACATGAAGACACGCTATGCAGACATTTCGGCTGATTTGGAATTGCTAGAAGTGTCCTTGCCAGCCGTGTTCGATACAATTGTAAGGAAATGAAATGTCACTAAAAGACGCGGCGATCGCGGTGCGCGAAAACGCCTATGCTCCTTATTCTAAATTTAAAGTTGGTGCCGCGGTTCTTGCAGCTTCTGGCAAAGTTTATGTCGGCTGCAATGTTGAAAATGCAGCCTATCCCGAAGGAACGTGTGCTGAAGCCGGCGCTATTGCTGCGATGATTGCAGCGGGTGATACGGAATTGGTCGAGGCTTACGTGGTTGCGGGTGCAGAGCAGCCGGTTCCACCTTGCGGCGGCTGCCGTCAAAAGCTGGCTGAATTCGCCAAAGCAGATGTTGAAATTACGATGGCGACGTTGACGGGCCGAGAACAGGTGATGCGCGTTGATGCGTTGTTACCTGGTGCCTTTGATAGTGCGTTTTTGAAAGACTAGTATTTTATGACCGAAATTACCGCCCGCGCTATCATAGCAAAGCTTCGCCAACGACAAACACCTAGCCGCCAAGAACTGTCTTGGTTTGCGCAAGGCTTGGCAGATCAAACTGTTAGCGATGCACAAGCCGGTGCGTTTGCAATGGCTGTGTGTCTGAACGGTTTGGGGGATGTGGGGCGTGTTGCGTTGACTATTGCGATGCGTGACAGTGGATCGGTGTTGTCATGGGATCTGGATGGGCCCGTTCTAGACAAGCATTCCACCGGTGGAGTTGGTGATTGTGTGAGCCTTTTGCTCGCGCCTGCCTTGGCTGCATGTGGTGCCTATGTTCCGATGATCTCAGGGCGCGGTTTAGGGCACACTGGCGGAACCTTAGATAAACTAGAGTCGATCCCTGGCGTAAACACGCAATTGAGTGAGCGGCGTTTTCGCGAAGTTGTTGGCAAAGCTGGCTGCGCGATTGTGGGCGCAACGGCTGCGATCGCGCCTGCGGACAAGCGGTTGTATGCAGTGCGTGACGTGACCTCGACCGTTGAAAGCATGGATTTGATCACGGCTTCGATCTTGTCGAAAAAGCTGGCCAGTGGTTTGAGCGGGTTGGTTCTGGATGTCAAAGTCGGCAGTGGCGCGTTCATGAAGGATATTGAGGCCGCGCGTGCTTTGGCAGATGCTTTGACCAAGACGGCAAATGCATCAGGGTGCCGGACAACGGCTGTGATTAGCGATATGAGCCAACCGTTGGCACCGGCTCTTGGTAATGCCTTGGAAGTTGCTGAGGTTATGCGTGTTTTGACCAGCAGCCCAAAGGGACCGTTGGTTGATATCTGCGCCGCGCTGGGCGGTGTTTTATTGGCGAATGCTGGATTGGCGAAAGATGTGCAGGCTGGGGCTGAAGCGATTGTCACAGCCATTCGCGATGGCAGCGCTGCAGAACGCTTTGGTTTGATGATTGCTGCGATGGGCGGTCCTGTCGATTTCACAAAAAACTGGGCCCGTTTCCTTCCTGAGGCGACGGTTATTCGCGAGGTCGAGGCTAAAACAGCTGGATTTGTCACTGCAATTGATGGCGAAGCTTTGGGCTTGGCAGTTGTTGCTTTGGGCGGTGGGCGCAAAGTGGAAGGGGACCGGATCAACCCAGCAGTTGGGTATTCTGATGTGGTACGTTTGGGGACGAAAGTCACAAAAGGCCAGCCACTTGGTGTCGTACATGCTGGACAAGGCGATAAAGCCGACACTGCAGAGCAAGCGTTGCGAGCAGCTATAACCATTGGCAAAACAAAGCCGAAAATTCCTAACTTGATCCACGAGAGGGTGGGCTGATGTCATCCGCAAATGAGGTGCCGGACGGGCGTGCCTTTTTGGTGGTTATGGACTCGGTTGGTATTGGCGGTGCGCCAGACGCGGATGGATTTTTTAACGGGGATGTACCCGACACAGGATCCAACACGCTCGGCCATATTGCCAAAGCTTGTGCCGAAGGGCGCGCTAACGAAGGGCGCAGTGGTCCGCTAGATCTACCCAATATGGCGGCGTTGGGATTGTTCCATGCAGAAGCTTTGGCGAATGATCGCGCTATACCCGCAATCAAACCTTCGGGAAGCTGGGGTGCTGCACAAGAGATATCGCAAGGCAAAGATACACCTTCAGGGCATTGGGAATTGGCGGGCTTACCGGTGCCATGGGATTGGCATTATTTCCCCGATGCGTGCCCCGCCTTTCCAACTTTGGTGCGGGACGCCATCTGCGAGATAGCACAGGTTGACGGCATTTTAGGCGACAAGCATGCCTCTGGCACTGATGTGATTAAGGCTTATGGCGCTGAGCATGTGAAATCGGGAAAACCGATTTGTTATACTTCGGCCGATAGCGTTTTACAGATTGCCGCGCATGAAGAGACCTATGGGCTAGAGCGGTTGTTAGATCTTTGCGCGCGTCTCGCGCCGATTGTTCATGAGATGAAAGTCGGACGCGTAATTGCGCGCCCCTTTATTGGGCAGGAGGGCGCGTTTGTGCGCACGCCCAATAGGCGCGACTACGCGATCATGCCACCAGCCCCGATCCTCAGCAATTGGGTGCAAGACGCTGGCCGGCGGGTCTACGGGATTGGTAAGATTGGCGACATCTTCTCGATGCAAGGTTTTGATGAGGTGCGTAAAGGTACGGATGCTCAATTGATGCAGCATCTGGGTGATTTGCTTGATGAGGCTGCTGCAGGGAGCCTAACGTTTGCGAACTTTGTTGAATTCGACAGCCTTTTTGGTCACCGTCGTGATGTTTCTGGCTATGCACGACATTTGGAATGGTTCGACCGTGAGATTGGCAAACTGATCGCACGGCTTGGCCCCAAAGACATCATGGTTTTGACGGCTGATCACGGCAACGACCCCACTTGGATTGGAACAGACCATACGCGCGAGCCACCGTCGTGATGTTTCTGGCTATGCACGACATTTGGAATGGTTCGACCGTGAGATTGGCAAACTGATCGCACGGCTTGGC
>JALZUL010000136.1 GCA_023301665.1 Ascidiaceihabitans sp. | reverse complement strand
TTTCTTCTGCCCATTCAGGCAGGGTGATATCTGCTGTGGTGGTGACGCGGTTCTGGCGAGGCCGGAAGATGACCAGATCGTCGGAAGTCAGCTCTAGTTTATAAAATGGGGTATGATCGTCCTCGATGATCTGCCGGATATTGAGCCTGAATTTCTTGAGGGGGGCGTTGCTGCCGGTTTTGTCTTGGAGATTGGCAAGTTTGATGTGCCAGCGTTTTTGGTTACCACAGTGCTTGCGTGCGATCTCATAGATGCGGCGCTCAAGGGGGCGTCTCAGGCGGAAATAGTCGCTGGAAATGGTGACAACTTCGGCAGCTTCAATTGCCCGCATCAGCCAATCAGAGAGAACCAGTTCGCAGTAATCGAGGCGGAATTTCTCATCAGCAGTCCGCACGAATCCACCTTCATTCACGAGAGAAAAAATGCGGGTTTCGATCTTGTCACCTGTGCGGATGTTGCTGACAAATTGAGTGCCTTGAAGGCGCCTGAAGGCTTGTTCCAGCCGCTTGTAGTGGTTGCCGCCGATGGGCCTGTTCGTCGCGATCGACAGTTCACGCGCTGAGAAGCGGACGCGGTTTCCGATCTTCTCGCCACGGTTTTTCATGTGCATGAGCTGGCTCACGCAGAAGATCAGAATGTCTTTGTCGAAGATGGTTGGTAGGCCGAGACCTGACGGTGTGATCTCAAGCTTATTTTCGCCGTTTTGATAAACCAAGTGCCGCATGTCTGGCTTCGTCGCCAGCGAGAACAGCGGGTGTTCCATCGAGGCGGTATCATCCTTCGGGACCACATCGGAGAAGTCGAGGATGAAGAAGTCTTTCTGCGGGTGTCGGATTGGGAATAGGGCCATGCGGAAGCGTAGCAAGTATTTGACCTATCAGGAACCAAAAAGTTTGACCTATCAGGAACCGTGTTTGCAGAGGTTTCCGTTTGACCCTTTCGGAACCAAAGTTTGACCCTTTCGGAACCAAAGTTTGACCCTTTCGGAACCGAGGCAGTGCTTTGAGACATACGAGGAAGGGCTCTGCGGAATCCGTAACACTACTCCGTAGGTAACATCTTTAACACTAGAGGCGTTTGTGAATAACTTTGTAGCAGTCTAGGAATGATGCGAACAAAGACCCCCTATTTCCTGCCAACTTCATTCACCCAAAACGACAACTCTCGTGAAGAGGTTAATTGCTGAGAATATGCAGTGGCTATTTGAGACCGTCAGAGCCAGGGAAGCGGCTGAGGGTTTTGGGTGCCCAAATAGCCCTTAAGGGCCTCTAGGAGCCCTTTCTGAGCCTGTCGTGATCATTTATACCCTTTCTCCATCCACCAGACGCCGCCAGCGCCTCTCTAGGGCTTTAAAGAGTGCGATTTGCGACAGCGTTCAAACGGCTGAGCTTGATCTTGTGAAAATTAGGGAAGCGCTTCCGAGCAAAGTTCTTTGAATACGAAAGATGTAGTGGCTGTGTGAACGGAAGCCATTTTGCGCAAACCCTGAGCTGAGAAACAGTGAAGGGCGCACTTATGCAAACTCTACACCTGCGGTTTCGAGATTTGCGTGCGATCCTCTTGGGACTGCGCCCCAGCCGACGGCCAACCCCTTCGATGCCACGGGCATCGATCATCTTTCCAGATAAGCTCTAGTAATGACTTTACTCTACAGGTATTATAAAGTGATACCTATGGAGGAAAAGCCATGCCAACACCCGTTGCAGTCAAGCTGGACGAAGACGTCCACAGCCGCGTGAAAGTTCTCGCCGAGGCGCGGGACAGATCCCCGCATTGGATGATGCGCGAGGCGATTGCCCAATACGTCGAGCGCGAGGAAAAGCGCGAAGCGTTCCGCCAGGACGGTATCCGCGCCTGGGACGCCTATCAGGAGACCGGGCTGCACGTGACACATGCCGAGGCAGATGCTTGGCTGGCCCAGCTCGCCGCTGGTGACGATCAGGAGCCGCCTGAGTGCCACGCCTGATCTGGTCGCCCGAGGCGCTGGCAGATGTGCAGCGCCTCTATCGTTTTCTTGCTGAGAAAAACCCTGATGCTGCCAGACGTGCGGCAGGTGCGATCCGTGACGGGATGCAAATCATTGCAGACCATCCAGATGCCGGCCGTCCCGTCGATGACATGGACCCAGAGTTTCAGGAATGGCCGATCAGCTTCGGCGCCAGCGGCTATGTTGCGCTCTACCGATTGCAGCAAGACGTTGCTGTAGTCCTCGCGGTGCGGCACCAGAAAGAGGTTGGCTATCAACCTTTGTAGACTGCGATAGCATTGTAGCATTCCAAACCGATGTAATAAATTAGCTCCCTAAGAGGCTGACTGCATCGACCAATCTAGTGCTTTGACTTCGAGTGCCTCATCTCGAAGATAGAAATGAAAATGGCGCGCTCCAGCCCCTTCCATCTTGACCCAAAGCGTCGGGTCCATGTCGTCTCGGGTATTCCCTGAGATTTCGTAGAACTCTCCCCATGACGGTGCAAGCCCGCTGAAACGGCACTGTCCGCCGTACCATCCATGATCATTTATAGGTGTAACGCGATACCTCTCGCAGCCTTCGAACCGGACTGTGATTTCGGGTATTTTCTCGTATTGGCGATAGACATAGGGATTTGGCTTCATATGGGCCAGAAGCATTTGACCCCTCTGTTCAATCTTGAGGCCTACATCGTTCGGATGCGCGTTCCAATCCTCGTTCAAGCGTGTGAACGTGGGCAAATCATCTGTTTTGAAATGCCAAGGTAATTCATCTTTTGGTGTCCAAGTTACCCATAGTCGATTTGGATGCTGTGCCAGCGGTCTTAGCTCGTCGGTTGGCTCGTTGACTAATACGCCAACACTGCCACGGCCAGCCAGCTTCCAACCCGTCAAGCAACTACGTGTCCGCCGTCCATCTACTTGAGCAATGTGCAGGTTGCGGTCTGCCACCCGCAGTACATCCCCTGTTTCTGGCACATGGGTAAGCTGGTCCAGCATGAGGACAGATCGAGGCTTCCCTGATTCATCTGCTGGCAGGCTGAATATGTCGGTTAGGCGACCTTGTGGTTTACGCATGAAAGACCTTTGAACACTGTAATTTTTGCAACCCTACACCGCAGACGGCAACCTGTCAGGTGGAGACCCCAAATATCGGAATCTGATAGGTTGCCATCTGTGGTGATCCAGTGGACGGCGTGAGGCACAATCTTTTATGATTTGAGTTAGTGTGTTACCCTTTCGTATCCTAACAAAGTTACGATGTGAAAGGGGCGGGGTTACGGCATGGAATTATCAGCATCACAGGCAGCGAAGAAAGTTGGGAAGAGCATTCCAACCATCACCAGAGCCATAAAAAAAGGCAATTTAGCCGCAAAACCCCGTGACGGTGGTGGATGGATCATCGATGCAGCGGAGCTTTTTCGTGTTTGGCCTGCCGTTTCAAATGAAACTGACGCAACCCCAACAATGTTACGAAGTGAAACCCCCGTTGAAACCAGCGCGTTAGAGCGTGAAGTTGAACTGTTGCGCGAGATGCTGGATGAAACCAAAGCCGACCGCGATAGCTGGAAAGAGCAAGCCCAGAAGATCACTGCCTTGATCGAGGATCAGAGCGCCCGAAAGAAGGGTTTTTGGGCGCGTTTGGTGGGAGCGTAGATGATGGACGATGGGACGGCGTATACGCGACGAGATTTGAAGAAGGCGATTAATGTTTCGGCTTTGCTTGGCTGGTTAGCTGTAGTGTCGCCATTGATTTTGGCCAATCCACTTCTTTTACCGTGGGCAGCGGCCTTTGGTCTTCCAATTGCATTTGCTGCATGTTGGCTAGTCGGAGCGCCTATTCTAAAACGCGTTATGAGAAGGCCAGTTACATGGCTGAGAGCTGCCATTTGGGGCGGCACCATAGCGTTGCTCATTGCAACTATCAGTATTGGGATAGGCCGGTATCAAGGTTGGCGGCAGTTTCAAAACCCTAACTTCAATTCTCAAATTGGTGGCGGAGATTTTGTCCGGTCGGTAGATGGGATTCTTACGCCATATGGGTGGTGGGTCCTTGCTCAAAATACGGCGCTATTTGTCTTGGTGGGGATGGCTATCGCATTGATTGTTCGAGGTGTCATAGGTGCGGGGCAGGACGCCTCTCCATACTCCGATTAGGCCAAAAGATTATGTTCACCGTAAACGCTCTTGTTTTTTGCAGTAAGCAACAAATGCAGCACCTGCGTTCTGTGGTGGATTTCCTTTGGCTGTCGCGTCATGCGCAAAATCCATCCAATTTGCGCGGAGAGCATGATAGTCCCAGCCCTTGTCACGTGCGACTTCACGCGCTTTTTCTTCTGCCCATTCAGGCAGGGTGATATCTGCTGTGGTGGTGACGCGGTTCTGGCGAGGCCGGAAGATGACCAGATCGTCGGAAGTCAGCTCTAGTT